>CAYYGM010000118.1:0-14272 GCA_964471555.1 uncultured Phycisphaeraceae bacterium | reverse complement strand
GCGCCGCAAGTATTGATCGAAAATGCTCCCGTCCGGCCGCTCCCGTGATAGGCGGCCAACATAAACACGACCTACAGACGGTCACTGATTGGATCGCAATAGCAAGGAGAATCATATGAATCGCGCGCAAGCAATTCTGACAGCCGCTACGCTCATCGCCGCAATGTGCGTTCAGGCGCAAGCAGACAGCCTCGTTGTTTCACAAGTCGACAGTAAGGACAACATCATTGACATGTTTCCCGCCCCAGACTTGGCGCAAAGCTACTACGATCGCGGCGGCACCTACACGCTTTACTCTCAGAACTCCACCGATAACAAATCGATGAGCTACATGGTCTTCGATTTGTCCGCCTACAAAGGCACCCACACCATCACCGATATGAGTTTCAGCTATGTGGTCAATCGCACGAACACCACCAACGCCAGCTTGAACCTCCTGAACGTCGCCGCTGACTGGGACGAGGACACGTTGACCTGGAACAACTCCACAGCCTACGGCCACACGCTCAGCGAGTACGGCTGGACTGCGGGAGCGACCGAATGGACCGGTACCGGCGTGATGGATATGGCTGCCAACGGGCCGGAGGTTATGGATGAAACCATGATCTCCAATGCCGTCACCGGCTATGGCAGCGACACCTACGCTCAACTGCTGGATGCCATGAATGCGGACGCGGACGGCATCCTGGTCTTCGGTATGTACGGCTCAGTGGGTGGCAGCTACTGGCGGCACATCATCTCACGTCACGATCCCGTTGAGGCCAACCGTCCTACGTTGACGGTAACCTTGGCGGAAATCGTCGCGTACCAGCCCGGCGACGCCAACGGCGATGGGATGGTGAACCTGGCGGACCTGCAAATCCTCGGCGACAACTGGCAGTCCACCACAGCTTCATGGGCGGAGGCTGACTTCACCGGTGATAACACCGTGAACCTCGCCGACTTGCAGATCATCGGCGACAACTGGGGTTTTGGCGTCAGCCCGGATGTGTCCTTTGACGAAGCATTGGCCGGTGTAGTCATTCCTGAGCCGGCGTCGCTGGCTTTGTGGGGGGTGATCGTGCCGTTGCTGCTGCGGCATCGGCGCCATGGCGACTGATTCACACCACGTCGCGGCGGCCGCCTGATCGCGGCCTCCGCGCTTGACTCGGAATTCAGTAAACAACTGGGGCAAGGAGACGTACCCATGACACACCGCAAAGCCTTCACCTTGATTGAGCTGCTTGTAGTTATCAGCATCATTGCGCTATTGATCGCGATCCTCCTGCCGGCCCTGCGCAAGGCTCGTGAGACCGCCAAGTTCATGGCCTGTGCCTCCAACCTGCGCCAAATGGTTCAGGTCTATATCCTCTATGCCAACGATTACGACGACCGGGTGCCCATCTGCCGAGCCTACGGGTACGGTTTTATGCGCATGAACTATCTGTTCCGCGACAGCTCCAATCGGCTGACCCAGTTCGGTTTCACCGCTAATGCCGGCTACACCAACGACTGGAGCTATCACTGGGATCCTATCACCGAAAAAAGCGATAATCAGGCCATCCCCCGCCTGCCGGTGAAACTGCATCCCGGCTTGATGGTTCGCTCTGACTACACACAGCGGCCATGGGGCGATGTCAAATACTCCGTGGCTGATAACGGCAGCGGAGTTGAGCTGCTCGATCCATCCGGCGCCGGCGCGCAATGTCCCTTCCCGCGGATCATGGATGTATCGCACAAGATGGTGGCTTCCGACAAGATGGGCTATGCCGGCTCGTTCAGCGCCAGGCATGCGACTCTGGTGAATGTCGGCTACGGTGACGGTTCGGTCAAGGCGTTTCAGACCGCGGAGATCGCGGGGGTGTTGAACCGTTCGCTGGTGGACCTGGATGCGCTCAACCTGGAGGACGTGGATTTCCAGGTGCTATTCGAGGATCTGATCGACCGTGACCATGGTCACAAATGACGTCGATCGCAATCTGAGTTGACTGGGTCGGGGTACAGATGTTGCAATAGCCACTGCAACTGGCCGGCCTACACGACCTGTTGCACCGGTTACCGTGTGTTTATGTTGATCGAGTCGTGGGAGGCAAGTCACCTGACGACAGGGAAACTCTCAATACCCCATCTTGTGGTTGCGATCGAGCAAGTCGTTGTAGAGGATGTCGGTTTCTGAATCGACGGTGTCGGACGGAAAATCGGACATGACATCGTCTATCGACTTGCCGAATTCGTCACTGATGAACGTGCTCAATTCTTGTTTCGAGAAACTTCGGGCCGAACCATCACCATAACTCATGTTGATGTCTGTGAGGTGTGAGAGAGTGAGAGAATAACCCACTCCCATGATGCCACCCTGGACCGGCGGATTGGGGATCGCGCCGGGCTGCAGGCGATCAGACGCCACCACTTTGCCGGCAAGATCACGCATGCGTGGAAAAACAACGGGGCTTTTCCAGTCCTGCCAGGGAATGCGCCCCCATGGTCTCAGTGAATAGTTGGAACGAGAATATTTCCCGCTGGTCTGCTGACCGGGCGGCCAGTTGGCGGCATAAAACGGCGTACCGATAGAGCCGGCCGCAGCGGTCGGGCACTCGTGGTATCGCCAGTCGTTGGTGTAGCCAGCCTTGTACACGCAACCGAACTCGATGTAAAGATTACCGCCGGGGAAGGTATGGAACAGGTAATTAAATGACTGGCTGTTGCGCCAACCAAGGGGCACCTGGTCGTCATAATCGTTGGCATACAGGGCATCCACCAGTGCCATCTGGCGGACGTTGGATGAGCACGTGACGAAGCGGGCCGTGTCACGGCTCTTGCGTAAGGCTGGCAGCAGGATTGAAATCAGAAGGGCGATGATGGAGATCACCACCAGCAGTTCGATCAGCGTAAAGCCCCTGCGATTGGACATGTTCACGTCTCCGTACGTTTCCGGTTTTCGGGCACGCGGCCAAACAATCGCAAAGGCCGCGGTCAGGCGACCCTTGCGGAGGAGGTTGAAGCATTAACGTTCACGACGGCGCAGCATCAGCGGCAGGCCTGCTGCCAACAGGGCCACGACGGTCGGCTCCGGGATCGCGATTCCGACCAATTGCAACGCTTCGTCGAAAGCCAGATCCCCACCGGTGCCGTAGCCCCAGTTATCGCCGAGGATCTGCAGGTCAGCCAGATTGACCTCGCCGTCACCGGTGAAGTCAGCCTTGCCCCAGTGGGCGCTGGTGGATTGCCAGTTATCGCCGAGGATCTGCAGGTCAGAGAGGTTGACGATGTCGTCACCATTGGCGTCGCCGGCATGAGCTTCCACGTATTCGAGGCTCAGCGTGATACCCGGGCCGCTGGTGGAGCCGCTGGCCAGGCGATCGGAGGTGTACTGGCTCGTGCCGAAAACATGGCTGAATACGAGCACCGCCACGTCATCGCCATGTATCACGGAATGCAGCCCGGCGATCAGGTCGTCATCCGTCCAGGCCACGCCACCGTGATAGGTGTCAGCGCCGGCCACCAGGTACGTCTCGTCCCGGTTGATGGCGGTCACCTGGGCCTGGGTGGGAGAGTTCATACCGATCATGCCCTGCCAGAGAACTTTGCTGAAGTCCACCATCGTGACGTTCGCATTGTCACCGGTGAGGTAGATTTCGTGTTTGCCCGCCATGGCGCCGTAACCGGCCGCGGCGGTGTTCCAGTCGAAGGTGGCCTCGTCCCAGTCGTCGGCCACGTCGGCCAGAGAAACGACGATGGTCTGGCTGGAGTTGGTGCGCTCGTCCCAGATGTTGACCGCGGCACTGGTGATCAGGGTGTTGTCAGGCAGCGCGGACAGGTCGATGGCCGCATACAGTAGCGCCGTATTGAAGATGTTCAGGCGCAGCAGGCCGCTGCCCTGATCCACGTAATCAGTCACCGTTGTTGGGCTGAGTGATAAGACGGTGTTGTCCTTGTGGGTTTCGATATCCAGCGAAATCGCCGCCGCTTGCGACGCGAACAGGGCGACTGCCAGCATGCTGGCCAGGCTCAGGGTTGCAGGTTTTGACATGACAGATCCTCCTCAACGGGCTAAAGGGTAGTGGACCACAAGAGAGTCGTACGGGGACACACTGGATTGCTAAAACGTTCACGCGTGGGGCGAAACAAAAAGTGTTGCATGTCACTGTTTCCACGAACTGCCACGGTTACGGTGACGAGGCGGGTTGCAATGGTGCAGGATCGATCTCCTTGTGCATCTGAATTCTATGACAACACACGTGATGCTTGCAGTCAATTAATTCCATCTGCAGCTTGTTTCTTGTACGAATAGAAGAAATCTCCGATTCGCTTAAACGATAATTCACCAATCTAAATAGATGCCGACGGCTTGTCAAGATTTTTTTACCTGCCTTACCAGGAGATGGACAGTCGATCACCTGGGACCCGCCCTGTGGAGCCGGTATGCTTCAGCCAAGGTCATTGAGGGGAAACTTTTACCTCAAAATCTTTATATACAATCACATATTTACTTTTTGAATTGGGTGGCATTCGGATAGGTCAGGTACTTGCTGTCTGGCCACGGGCTGGATCATGAACCAGCTTCGCCCAGGTCGCCATGCCAATCGCCGGTAGGTTTCCCTCGTCTGGCACGTGATAGTGAGATCAGGGTATCTGCTCGGACCAGATAATTCTATAAGCATTTAGACGATATGAAATTAAATATCATTGACAAAATACAACCTTTGGGCTACATTGACGATTAATCGTTTTAGCGGTCGGCCCGTGTCCAAGGGCCAATTTCTCGTTGATTGCCATCGTGCGGAGGTCCAGATTAAGACCGAATCTGCTCAAGCCCCGGTGACCTTGAAGACCATCGCGCGCGAGGTGGGAGTCAGTATCGCCACAGTCAGTGCCGTGCTCAACGGCAAGGCTCGGGAGCGGCGGATCACGCGCGAGACCGAGAGCAAAATTCAGGTCGCCATCCGCGAACTGAATTACAAGCCCAACTTCTTTGCCACGCAGCTCAAGCAAACCGCTTCCAAGTTGCTGGTCCTCTGCATGCAGAATATCCGCGACATGCACTCCTCGATCACCGGCGAGTCGTTTGCCCAGCAGGCGGAAGAGCGGGGTTACCATGTGTTGCTGAGCACCTCTTTGTCCCGCTTGCTCCGCAGTGATGGAACGCGTGAACTGGCATTGAATCGTGTGGACGTTCCCGGCGGCGTCACTGGGATGGCGGTGGTCAGTCACGCCGCACAACAGTTGCCGTTGCAGCGCCTGCAGACCTGGTTGAACCGCGGCATCGAAGTGGTGGCGGTGGAACATCGTTTTGATGATCCGCGCATCAGCCACGTGCTCACTAACGAGTTTCACGGCGGTTATGTGGCGTGCAAGCACCTCTGTGAGCAGGGTGCGCGCAATATCTGGATTCTGGGCGGCTACCAGCGTCCACCTTTCTCCTATACCGTGGGTGGATACCTGGCTGCTGCACAGGAAGCGGGTGTACCGCAGCCGAGCGTATTGTGGTCGGATCCGAACTCTTCATCATGGGCGGATGCGGGTTACCAGGCGATCAAACGGGCGCTGGCCGATGGTCTTCCGCGGCCGGATGGGCTGCTGGGTGTCGGTGGTCGGCTGGTGATGGCGGGTATTCACGCCCTGGTGGAGGACGGCCTGATGCCTCGCCGCGATTTCCTGGTTGTCAGCTATCACAGCGGTGATCTGGGGCTGTATTTCAATCCGCCGCTGTCCACGGTGGATCCGCCGACGGAAGACGCCGGCCGGGCCGCGGCCGACCTGTTGATCGACACCATTGAAGGCAAGCGCCTGCGTGGTCAGACGCTGTATTTCGAGCCGGAATTAACCATCCGCGAATCCTCGGATCAGCGACTTGGTTCTTGAAAAAGCCCCGAAACCGTTCGGTGCCTGACAAGCCATTGCGGTCCATCCAATCAGGGTGATTTCCATGTTGCAGCAAGTTGCCTCAGGCGTGCGTGTAATAGTCGGGTCAGTTCTGATTGCGCTGGTTGCGTGCTTCATACAGGCGACGAGTGCAGTGGCTGCTGTCGGACCGTCGGTGAATTCGTTCGAGATTGACGGCGACTACGGCTCGGTCATTGCAGCCAACGGCGATATCTACGACGGCGGCTACAGCGCCACGTATTCCCAGTTGGGCACGGGGCAGAAGTGGGTGCAAACGGGTGCGATCAGCGATGTATCACCTTACATGGGTCAGAACATGTACGTCGCATCGGCCGGGCCATCCACCGGCACGGACAGAGACCGTTCCGAACAGAAGATGGTGTACGCCTGGTCGCCCGACGACGGGCCGATGTATTGTGCCTTTTCGTTCTGTGTGCCCGCCACCACGCCCACGCCCACGGGCTGGCTGTTCCTCTCGCAGTGGTGGCAGGATTCGACGCTGAATCCGCCCATTTTCATGGCCTGGAACAGCGGCACGCTCACCCTGGTGCGCCGATACAGCACCGACACCAATCCCAACAAGCGCGAAGTGCTGGTGGATATGGGCCCGGTGGTGCGCGATCAGTGGTACCACTTCGTGGCCTCTGTCACCTGGGGGCCGGAGGGTGACGGAGCGATCACGCTGCGCCAGATGGACCTGGCCACCGGTCTCTGGGATGTCAAATACCAGAACGACCAGTTGGCTCTGGGCCTGAAGTGGAAGGGCGACGGGTCGGGATTGCCCGCGGACATGGAAAACTTCACCTGGAAGCTGGGTATGTACCGTTCGCAGCCGCAGGATGGCCACGCGATCTATTTCGACAACGTGCGCTACGCCAATCGCTGGTATCGCGTCACCAAGAACAAGCTGACCGGCTATCAGAAATGTGTGCTCAACCTCGGATTCGAAGAGTCCGCGGGCACGATCGCCAACGACACATCCTACACCCGAAATCCCGGCGGCAGCGTCGGCGATCCCTACACCGACTACAACAACGACGCCACGCTGATCAACGGCGCTGCCTGGAGCGCCTCGGGTAACGTCGGCCGGAGTCTGCAACTGGATGGTGTCGATGATTATGCCCGCGTGCCACTCGACACCGTAGACTTCGACACGGGCAACTACATCACCACCGCTTCCTGGTTCAAAACCGACACCGCCCAGGAAAACAAAGCCCTGATCTGCATTGATGAATATTCCACCACCTACAAGGTGTACCTGTCTCTGAATCGGGACAACAAGCTGCGCTTTGCGGTACGTCACCCCGACAATACCGTCAGCGAGGTGATCTACACCTCCGACGTCACGCTCTGCGATGACATCTGGCGGCACGCCATGGGCACCTACAACCGCTATGCCGAGGACGGCCAGCGTCTCAAGCTCTACCTCGACGGCGTCCTGGTCGCTTCCAGCACCGGCGTCGACAAGGCTCTGCTCCGCGGTGACAACTATCTCTACGTTGGCAAGTTCAGCGGCAACTACTTCCAGGGCTCGCTCGATGAGGTGCAGGTTTTCAATTACGAGTACACGCCCATCATGACCTGGGGCGACGCCAACAACGACGGCCAGATCAACCTCGCGGACCTGCAAATCCTCGGCGATCACTGGCAGTCATCCAGCGCCAACTGGGCCCTGGGCGATTTCACCGGTGACGGCCTGGTCAACCTCGCGGACCTACAGGTCCTGGGCGACCATTGGGGCTACGGCGGCAGTCTGGATATTTCCTTCGATGATGCTTTGGCCTTGGCGGGATTGTCGATTCCTGAGCCGACCGTCGTGAGTCTGTTGATCCCCGCCCTGATGCTGCTGCCACGACGTCGCAGCGCTTGAGCCTGCCTGCTTGATTCCGGGCTGACCATCAACGACCACGAAGTCGGTTCTGCCCCGTAATCCAGAGCACATCAACCAGTTCAGAGATATCCATGAAGAGCAAACAACGTCTGCCTCACGTCCTGTGCATCCTTTCCGATGAGCACTTCGGCGGCGCGATGTCGCACATGGGCGATCCCAACGTGCAGACGCCCAACATGGACCGCCTCGCTGCCGAAGGTGTCAGCTTCCAACGGGCCTACAGCAATTGTCCCGTCTGCACACCCTCGCGCGGCACCATCTTCTCCGGCCGCTACGCGCACAGCGGCCCGGTGCAGGGATTCTGGGATGTTTACAAACCACTGTCGCCCAGTCTAGCCACCATGATGCGGGCTCACGGCTACCGCACCGCCTACTTCGGCAAGTGGCACTGCGGCCTGATCCGCGACCAGGTGCCCCCGCAAGTCAACGAGCATCGCGATGAATATCCCGGCCATCCCTGGGTCATCCGCACACCCGAATGGCATCGCGGCGGGTTCGAAGACTGGTTCGCTTTCGAGGTCAACAACGCGCCTTTCAAGGGCTTCTACTATCACCAGAAGGAACTGAACCCGCGTCGCTTGAACGGCTATCAGACCGATGCTCTGACCGACCTGGCCATCGATTACATGGAAAACTACGACCGCGATCAACCCATGCTGCTGGTCATCAGCGTCGAGCCGCCACACTTCCCGCTCGATGCCCCGCAGCGCAATCGCCGGCTCGATCCCGCTGAGTTGAAAGTGCGCCCCAACTTCGCCGAAACCGACGAACATCGCGAGCAACTGGCCACCTACTACGCCATGATCGAAAACCTCGACGAAAACATCGGCCGGCTCATGGAGACGATCGGCCGACTCGATCGCTTCCGCAATCAGACCCTGGTGACTTACATCTCCGATCACGGCGAGTTTGCCGGCAGCCAAGGCGCTTTCTGTCGCAAGGAGTATCCGCAGGAGGAAAGCGTGCGCGTGCCGTACCTGTTCCACTGGCCCGGCCACATCCCCGCCCGGGGCCTGCGTGACGAGATGATTTCGCTGGTTGACTTCGTACCCACATTGCTGGGAACCGTGGGTTTACCGGTGCCGCCGCACGTGCAGGGCCGCGACATGTCCGCCGCAGTGCGCGGTGAGGATCATCAGCAACAGGAAGCTATTCTGCTCGAGATGCAGGGCTCGCCGCGCTGGGGCCTGGATTATCCTGATTGGCGTGGGCTGGTCACGCGCCGCTGGAAGTATTGCTTTTACGAAACAGGTCACGAGCAGTTGTACGACCTTGAAGCTGATCCTTACGAGATGCACAACCTCGCCGAGGAGCAGCCCGAGGTGCGCGAGCAGTTGAAGCGCCAGTTGCTGACCATGCTGCGTGAAGCGCGTGAGCCGTATTTCGACGTGTTGATCGAGCACGGGGCCGGCCCGGTCGCCATGCCCACCACCGATGCCGCCGCCACGGAGTACATTGCCGGCTCCAAGGTCGGCAAGGGCATCGCTCCCTGGTGGCGCGACGGCTCGGTGCGCAAGCCATCGCCGCAGGCTGAGCCGGTTCAACATTGCTGACCGCCGCCGCTCATTCAAGCTGCAACTTCACACAGCCCTGTTCAAACGACTTCAAGAGCAGCGTGACTTGCACAGATCCATTTTTACTGCGGCCCAGCACCTGCTTGCCTGCGGCTGACGTGGCGACCAGTTGCTGATTCGCTTCGGCTGGCAGCGTCAATTGCACGTCGTGGTTGCTACGCAGCTCCCATTGTCGCTGGCCGGTCTGGCGCAGCACGGCGAAAGTGGGGATTGCGAATCGATCACCCGGTTGCGCCACGCGCACTTCCAGGTCGTCACCCGGCCGCAGCTTGTCCGGCTCGGCGACTGTGATCAATCGATTGGCGTTGAAGCTCACCAGCGTTGTCGTGCGCGATGGATCGTTTCTCACCACGATCTGCGCCCCGTCAAAACGGCCAGCCGCCTGCGATGCGGACAATTCGTTAGGCCAGACCAGCTCTATCGTGCCGTCGGCGTTGACCTGCTGAACCTGCAGGTACGTGTCGTTCAACTGCTGCTCCCCGAAGTCCAGTTGCGTGGTCTTGGCCCCTGCGCTCGATTCGACCGCTTGCAGGTGCAACACTTCGCTGCTGGTGTAAGGCGTTGCGCTGCCGGGCGGCGAGTCGATGCGCACGACTGAGCCTGTCTGTGCCAGTTGTAGCGGCAGGGCGGTGTCCACCTCGATGATGTTGTGTCGCACGTCGGGTTTCACAGTGCGGACTTCACCATCCCACGCAGTGGCCGGCAGTTGCAGACTGAACGCACCCAGCGCCAGCTTCGTGCCGCAGACCAGCGTGGCTTCCATCACCTGTCCCTGCTTGTCGAGCCGGGCGAAGCCATAGCGGCCGGTGACACTGAAGTTTTCAGCGGTCATGCTCGTTTGCGCCGTGTCGGCTGCCAGCACGCGATCAGTTCGGCCGTCGGCAAGTTCGATGGACAGCGAGGCGACGTCGTTTGCGTTACCACCCGTGACCGTTGGCTCAACCCATCGCGCTTTTTTGACCGCGAACTTGCTCGGGTCGGCCACCTCGGCGATCGCCACGTAACGTGAGTGCAACTCACCTGACTGCGGCGCGCGGCGGCGGGCGATGACCGTGCGAAAATGCTCGTCCTGCTCCAGCGTGCCGGTGCGGGCGGTGATCAAGCTCTGGCCGTCGGGATTCAACATCGTCAGCCGCATGCGGCTGCGTTGGTCGTGCAGTTGCCATTCCGCCTGCCACGGCTTTTGCGTCTGGGCCTGCTTGACGTCGAAGATAAAACCATAACCATTCTGCGGGTCCGGGTTCCATTCCAGCGTTTTGACATCACCCGGATCGCCGGGATCCATCGCCCGAATCTGCGAACTGCTGACGATGATGCGTTCACCCCAGGCGTGCCCCGGCTGATCGAACGAAGCATCGCGCCACTGCGGATTGTCCAGGGCTGCCAGCGTCCAGACATTGTCCACCGCCTTCGGCTCAGCACCGCGCAGCACGAAGTCATCGGCCGAGCCATCCTTGGCCTGGTGCGGACCGTGCCACAGGTAATCGTGCACCTTGCCGCCGGTGACGCGGAATACGTCCAAAGCATAGAAGTTTTCATCATCCACGTGCACCAGCGCGACCGAGCGTTGATACTGGCTCACGCCCGCATCTTTCCATCGCCCCGGGTTGGAAAACTCGATCAACTGCATCGGCTGCAGCGGCAGAAAACTCTGCACGGTCGCATCAGGCAGATTTCCGTTGGCCAACCTCACGTTGGGCGGCAGGCCCTCGTTCACCATGACTTCATTGTGCGAAGCGGGCAGCACGCCGAAACCCTTGTGGGCCGGCACACCCCAGAAGCGATAGCCGAACTCGCCGTTGGCCAGCATGCCGCGGGCGTAGAGCATGATCGCCATCTGATCGTCGTGAGCATGTGAGGCGTTAGCGCCGCCGCGAATAAACACGCCGCGCTGCGCCTTGTCCTGGCCGTCGCGCAACAGCACCAGCCGCTTGGCCGGTCGCAGGAATGAGTAATCGCCCATCAGATTCAGCGGCTCGACACCCGGCGCTAATGGCGGAGGTTGCTTCCAGGTCACACTGGCGCCGTCAGCCATGCCCACCGATACATCACGCTGGATGCGCGTCGGCGTTGCCCAATAGGCCCGCTGGGCAAGCGACTTCCAGTGTGGATCCTGCGTCTGGAAATAGATCCATGTGGCGTACTGGCCGATGGCCTGTAGATCGCTGGAGCTGAGTCCGAACCCGACTGTTACATCACTTTCCCTGTCGCCGTAGGAAAGCCTGCGCCCGTACATGTTTTCTTCATAGAGCACCTGCAGCGCCAGGGCGCACCAGCGCGGATCATCGGTGATCGCCGGCCGATGCGGCAGCAGAGTGCGCCACTGGCCAAGCGTGGGCTCGCCCTGGTCGCTCCAGAGAATGTTGCGCAGCATCATGATCATGCGACCGCCGTAGGATCGACCGGTGTCAGCGTACGACCCGCTGGATTCGTAGTAATCGCCATCGCGGTTGACCGTGTTGTCCAGGAAAGCGTAAGTCGCGGCTGCATCGCGGCGAATAGTCTTTTCGTCGCCAAAGAGCATGGAGGTGATCAGTGAGGCGCCGTAGGCGCTCAGGACGTGGTTCTGCAAGGAATTGTTGTCGCTGATCTTCCACGGTTCACAGACCAGCAGCAGCCGATCGCGCATCAGTTGTTCGAGAGTGAAGTTCGGCCGAAACTGTGATGGCCGCTTGCCGCGCCCGTCGCCTGCGACGAGGTCGAAGGCATAGGATGCGATGCACACCCGCGTGTTGGCCTGGTTGCCCGTGTAGTTGAAGAAAGCGATCATTGACTCGTTTTCGCCCGGCCAGTCCGCCGGGGCGAAGCGCTTGTCCGGATCACCAATGCGATCCGCCATCAGATCCAGCATGAACAGGCAGCGGTCCGCATAGCGCTCGTCGCCGCTGAGTGCGTATGCCATCGCCAGCGATTGCAGTGATCCGATGGCCTGCCGCGCCATGAACGAGTTCCAGATGCCCTTGAAATAGAACCGCCGCCCATCGCTCGGCCGCACCCAGCCATCGCCGGGGTCGTAGTATTCCTCGCCGGGTTTCTGAATGCCGTAGACGTCGCCGGTGTGCGGCGAGCGGATCATCCAGGGGTTGGCCAGATCACAAAGCTTGTCCTCACCGAAGCGCGGCCAGGGCTGATTGGTTTTGGGATCGCCCGCCGAGCCATAGGCGTACAGCGCACCCTCCGGCGGCATCATGTCCTCAATCTCCTGCTCGCTGCGGTTGACCCATTCATCGGCGAGGGTGAACCAGTCGTTGGCGCTGTCCTTGTACCGCAGATCGGACCTCACCAGTTGCCGCATGACGCGGATGTCCTGGGCGGACTGGATGATGCCGCGGTAGGGCGTGACCGGCTTCTGGTCCGGATCGGCAACCCGCTGGATGACGTCCACCGCCATCGCGGCCGTGCTGAGCAGGAGCAAGACCGCCAGAATTCCCGCCGCTTTAACGTTTAAGCAGGCGATGCCGGTCATCAAAATGCGTCTTGCCATGGCATGCCTTCCTTTATATGGATAGTGTCGGTGTGGAGAGAAGCAGACCATAGCAGATCACGAATTGACTTGTCAACGGTTTTCGCATGGTCGCAGACTGATGCGCCAGTGGGGCGGCATGCAACCGGGTAAGCCAACGGAGCGAACGGATTGCGTCAGGTATCCAGGCCGTGGATGAACTGTCGATACAGGCTGGCGTAAACTCCGCCCTTGGTCAGCAGTTCGGTGTGCGTGCCGCGCTCGATCAGGCGGCCGAGATCGAGCACCAGCACTTTGCTGGCGTGGCGGATGGTGCTCAGGCGATGGGCCACGACGAAACTGGTGCGCCCGGCCAGCAACACGCTCAACGCTTTCTGGATGCGTGCTTCGGTCATGGTGTCCACGCTCGAGGTCGCCTCATCGAAGATCAAGATGCGCGGATCAGCCAGCATGGCACGGGTGAAGCAGACCAGTTGACGTTGACCCAGCGACAGGGAGCCGCCGCCCTCGCCGACCTGGGTGTAGAACCCGTTGGGCAGGGCCTCGATCAGGTCGAAGCAATCCAGCTTTCGCGCCGCCTCGAATACCTGCTCGTCCGTGGCGTCGAGTTTGCCCACGCGGATGTTGTCCATCACGGTGCCGGTGAACACGAAGTTCTGTTGCAGCACAATGCCAAGTTGATCGATGTAAGGTTCGGTCTTGATCTGGCGCAGGTCATAGCCGTCGACAAGGATCTGGCCGGAGGTCGGTTGATAGAACTTGCTGATCAGGCGAATGATGGTGCTCTTGCCGCTGCCGGTCTGTCCGACCAGTGCGATCATCTGGCCGGGCTCGGCGGTGAAGTTGATCTGTTCCAGCACGGGTTTGCCAGGCTCATAGGAAAAACAGACGTCGCGGAACTCAATGCGGCCCTGGATCGGCGGCAACATCAACGCATTGGGCGGATCCACAATACCCGGGTCGCTATCGAGCAATTGGAACACCCGCTCAGCGCCGGCCATCGCGGTCAGGGCCACGGTGTACTGCCGGCCGATCGTGGCGATGGGGCCGAAGAACATGTTGACCATGAAGAAAAACACGACCAAAGCTTCAAACTGCTGATGCGGATCCGGATGTCCGCCCAGTCCGCCGGCTAGCACCTGGTAACCGCCCAGCAGCAGCAGCACCGCGATGAAGAACTGATTGTTCAGCTCCAGCAGCGGCAGGAAAATGCCCGACAAGCGTGCCGCCCGCATGTTGTTGACGGAATGATCTTCGACCAGCCAGCGGAAGAACTCGGCGTTGGTGTCCTGGCGCACGAAGCCCTGCGTGACACGGATGCCGTTGACCGACTCCGCCAGGTTGGCAGTGATGCGGCTGAACGACTCCTGCACTTCGCGCCAGGCATCGCCCAGCTTCACGCGAAAATACTGGCTCAGCCACAACAATCCCGGCGCCATCACCAGCACCACCAGAAACAGCACCCAGTCATACCACAGCATC
>CAYYGM010000117.1:0-14718 GCA_964471555.1 uncultured Phycisphaeraceae bacterium | reverse complement strand
AACTTCACAGAATATGCTGAGGATGTCGCACACGCTTCCATGGGTGCGACGTTGAAGAACGGACCTAATGGCACGCCCATCTGGTATGGCGGCTGGGCTTACTACATGTACAAGTACACCAGGTCTCAGCCATCTTTCATCTGTCCCGCGCAACTCGATGATCCCAGGATGCAAGCCGTCTCGAACCTGAATGTCCGCAACAGTTACCGTGCCAACGGCATTGTCACGCGATTCGGCCTCGATTTCTTCAAGCGTCCCAGTTCGGTGACCTCGGTTTGTGACAGTCAATCCACCACGTGGCTGAGCACCATCGGCTGCCGCAGCAACTACAACGAAGTTGGGAAAAGCTGGGAAACCGACGCCGTCTGGAGCGGTTGGATGCGCCTGGGCAGCGGCACCAACATCGCGAAAGTCCCACACGATAACGGGCGAAACTATGGCTTTGGTGATGGTCACGGCGAGTACATCCCTGCTGATAACATCACCAGTCTGAAGTTCGGCGTGCTCATTCAGGGGCTGGACCAGCCCGAAGCCGGGCCGGACACCGGCAACAGCTACACCAACCCCGGCCGCTTGGGTGCGATCTCCAATTGAGCACATGTCGCGCAGGCGGATTTCCCGACGCAGGTAAACTTTTTCCCCGCAGCGCCGCACCGCCAACTACGTGTTCACCGACGCCCACGCCGCCAGCCACCCCTTCGATGAAACCTGGCAGCAGACGCCCGGCTCCGCCCCGGACATCGACTGGTACGAGCCGATCCACGACTGATTCGCCGCCCCGTGGGCCAGTTTCGCAGTCATCCAAATTGCCAACTCATTCAAATAGCCGGCGAGCTACGCCTCGCCGGGCGTCCGGCCTATGATTCCAGGCCTCGGCTGTCTTTGTTACACTCACGCGCTCGGCCATGACCCAGATTTCACCGCAAATCCTGCACAGCAAGCTGGGCCAGCCCCACAAGCGGGCGGCGCCCGGTTTTCATGTCATGGTCAAGCCCATCGGGCCGATCTGCAATCTCGACTGCACCTACTGCTACTACCTCGAGAAGGAGCGCTTCTATCCCGAGGAGCGCACCTGGAAGATGAACGACCAGGTGCTCGACAACTACATCAAGCAGTTCATCGACGCCTACCCGCCCGAGGCTCCGGAGATCCCCTTCGCCTGGCAGGGCGGTGAGCCGACGCTGCTGGGCGTGCGCTTCTTCGAGAAGGTGGTCGAGATCCAGAAGAAGTACGCCGCCGGCCGCACGGTGACCAACGCCCTGCAAACCAACGGCACGCTGCTGGACGATGAGTGGGGCGCTTTCCTCGGCCGCAACAAGTTCCTCATCGGCATCAGCATCGACGGCCCGCCGGAGTTGCACGATCACTACCGCGTTGACAAAAAGCAGCAGGCCACCCTGCACGACGTGTTGCGCGGCCTGAACGTGCTGAAAAAGCACGGCGTCGATTTCAACACACTCACCGTCGTCAATCGCCGCAACTCCGAGCACCCGCTGAAGGTTTACAAATTCCTGCGCGATTGCGGCTCGCGCTTCTTCCAGTTCATCCCCCTGGTCGAACGCCTGCCCGAGCAGACGCTGCCCACCGTCGAAGGCAAGCACGTGCTGGCCGAGCCGCTGGCCCCGGGCGAAACCAAGCGCACCGCGGTCACCGACTGGAGCGTCGAGCCCAAACAGTACGGCCGATTCCTCTGCGATATTTTCGATCACTGGGTGCGCAGCGATGTCGGCCGCATCTTCGTGCAGCAGTTCGATGTGGCGTTAGGCAACTGGGCCGGCGCGGGCAGTTCGCTGTGCCACTTTGCTGAGACCTGCGGCCGGGCGGTGGTCATGGAGCACAACGGCGACGTCTATTCCTGCGACCACTTCGTCTATCCCCGCTATCACCTGGGCAACATCCAGCAGACTACGCTGGGCGAAATGCTCGAATCACCCGAGCAGATCAAGTTCGGCAATGACAAGTCCGACACCCTGCCGCGCTACTGCCGCGAGTGCGAAGTGCGCTTCGCCTGCAACGGCGAATGTCCCAAGCACCGTTTCACCTACACCCCCGACGGCGAGCCGGGATTGAACTATCTGTGTGCAGCCTATCGGCAGTTCTTCAACCACATCGATCCGTACATGAAGACCATGACGCAGTTGCTCAAGGCCGGCCGCGCCCCCTCGGAGATCATGGCCATGCTGGTGCGCCAGAGCCCCAGCGCCGAAGCCAAGGTCGGCCGCAACGATCCCTGCCCTTGCGGCAGCGGCCTGAAATACAAAAAGTGCTGCGGCCGCTCCCGGAAGTGATCGCGGTCGATAATCATATTCATTTAGCCCCCGGTGAATACACCGGGGGCGGGCGGGCCCACGATCACCAAGGTGATGCGGAACCATAAGATGGTCGGCCCCGGGTGTATTCACCCGGGGCTAAATGATGAAGTTCGCCATGCCTGAAATTCTTGTCGTTGATTACGACCCGGCCTGGCCGCAGCTTTTCGAGCAACTGCGGGCGCGGGTCTGGTCAATCGTCAGCGATCACGCCATCACCATCGAGCACGTCGGCAGCACCGCCGTCGCGGGTCTGGCCGCCAAGCCGGTGATCGACATGACCATCGTCGTGCCCGATGCCCAGGCGCTGGCGGTGATCATCGAGCGCCTTGAGCAGTTGGGCTACACGCATCGCGGCGACCTGGGCGTGCCGGGGCGCGAGGCGTTCGCACCCCCGGAAGGTGCCGAAGGTGCGCCCGCCCATCATCTCTACGCCTGCGTCGAAGGCAACACCGCCCTGCGCAATCACCTGGCGGTGCGCGATCATCTGCGTCGGCATCCGCAGGCGGCCCGGGCCTACGGCCAACTGAAGAGGCAACTGGCCGCACGTTTCCCCCATGACATCGCCGCTTACATCGAGGGCAAAACGCCCTTTGTGCAAAAGATTCTTGCGGAAGCGGGCTTCACCGACAGCGAGCTTGCCCAGATTCGCGCCATCAATCGCAAACCTCCGCCATAGCGGCGTCGCAACGCGGCGCAGGCCTTGACGTTGATGGCCGGCGTCAGATGAGTAAAATAAATCCACGATGGCGGGCCTACTGGCTGTGGCCCGTGAATGTGCGACCCTTGCAACCGGCAGGTTTTTACTTGCCGGTTGATTGTTTAATGTGAATCCAGCTTTGAACGCCGATCCGAATCAAAGTGAAAACGCTCCGGCTGTCAGCGAGGCTGATCTTCATCGCGGCATGAGAAACCTGCTGGCCTCCGGCGGGTTCGCCCAGACCATGGGCACGCTCAACGGCGGCGCCTTTCTGGTGGCCTTCGCCCTGCTGCTGGGCGCCAACAACATCATCATCGGTCTGCTGTTCGCCGCCACGCCGCTGGCACAGATTCTCCAGATGCCGGCCGTGTACCTGGTGGACAAGTTGCGCCGACGCCGGCTGTTGCTGGTCGGTTCGGCGGTGATCGGGCGACTGGCGTGGCTGCTGATTGCAGCCTTGCCCTTCTTTTTCGAGCCGCGCCTGCGCGTGCCGCTGCTGCTGGTGGCGCTGGCGTTCTACTTCGCCACCGGCGCCGTCACGGGCTGTGCATTCAACTCGTGGATGCGCGACCTGATCCCGGACACCATCCTCGGGCGCTTCTTCGCCAAGCGGGCCAGCATCGCGGTGGCGGTGGGGGCGGTGATGGGACTGGTGGCCAGCTTCGCGGTCGACAGCTTCATCCGCCACGGCGGCAATGCGGCGCTGGCTTACGCGGTGCTGTTCTGCTTCGGCTGCGTGTGCGGCATGATCGACCTGGCGTTCGTGCTGGGTGTGCCCGAGCCGCCCATGGCGTCCAACGGTCACGGCGGATTCGCCCGACGACTGGCGCGGCCGTTCGCCGATCCGCACTTTCGGCAACTGCTCATTTTCATGGGGTTCTGGAGCTTCGCCATCAACCTGGTGGTGCCGTTCTTTGCCGTGTACATGTTCAAGCGGCTGGAGCTGAGCCTGGCCTGGGTGATGGGGCTGAGTGTGATCAGCCAGGTGATGTACGTGCTGTTCATGCACATCTGGGGCGTGCTGTCCGATCGCTTCAGCAACAAGAACGTGCTGGGCTTGAGCGGGTTGATGTTCCTGGTGACCTTCGTCATGTGGCCGTTCACCAGTTTCGACGGGCCGCACGTGTTCACCATTCCGCTGCTGATCTGGATCCACGTGGTCACCGGCATCTCCACCGCCGGCGTGAACCTGTGTGCGGGCAACATCGCCCTGAAGAACGCCCCGCGCGATGAAGCCACCGCTTACCTGGCGGGCAACTCGCTGATCGCCGGGCTCGCCGCCATGATCGGCCCGCTGATCGGCGGCCTGCTGGGTGACTTCTTTGCCAATCAGAAGCTGACGCTTTCGCTGGACTGGGTGTACATCGGCCCCGAGTCCACCAGCTATCACGTGCCCGCCTTCAGCATCACCGGCCTCGACTTCGTCTTTCTGCTCGCCTTCGTGGTGGGCATCTACTCGCTGCACCGTCTGCTGACCGTGCGCGAACGCGGCGAAGTGGACAGCCAGACCATGGTCAGCGAGTTTCGGGCCGAGACGCGCAAAGTCATGCGGCAACTGGTCGAGATCACCGGCACCCGCCAGGTGCTCAGCTATCCCTACCTGATCATCCGCGACGTGATGGGCGGCTCCAGTCGCCGCCGCGAAGCCCTGCGTCAGGATGACGATGTCGCCTACGACGACGGCTAAACCACCGCCGTGTAGTCAAAATTCCCTTTGTTCAAAGTGTTTTTCAACAAGTCAACGATGTGGCGCAACGAGCCGCGCCCAGGGCGGCGGCGAAGGGGCCGACGCTGCTGATGCGGATTTCCCATTGCGCCGGTGCGGCTGGGGTCAGGTCGCGCCCGATCAACTGTCGCAGTTCGTCAAGCACCGGCTCGAAGCGCGCCGCTGTTCCACCCATCAACACGATTTGCTTCGGACGATAGATCGCCATGGCGATGCGCACCGCTTGTGCCAGGGCAGCGGTGGCGGCGCGCAGGGCGGGATGATCCGCACGGTCCGCTTCGCGCAGCGCCTGGGCGCCCACGTATGCTTCGAGGCTGCCGCGACCGCATGTCGGAAGATAGGGTGCAGCCGGATCGCCGCCGGAGACGTCGATGTGTCCAAAGTGTCCCGGCGTGCCGCGGGTGAAGATCAAGGGTTTGCCATCGTCCAGCACTGCCGCCCCGACGCCCGTGCCCAGCGACACGTAAAGCGCCCGGCCCTGCACCGGATGTACCGCATGCTCTGCCAATGCAGCGGCTGAAGCGTCGGTCAGCACCCGGCAGGGCATCGTTCGCCCGATCAGCTCGCACCACCAATCGCTTACCAATCGGCCGACTAACCACGGCAGATTCACCGCCTGCAACAGTCGCCCAACCTCATCCACCGGCCCCGCCACGCTGATGCCCGCGGCCGAGATCGCATCCATATGTCCCTGCGTCAACTGCAACACCGCCTGCCGCACCACGGCATCCGGATCGTCGCCGTAAGCCTCGCTGCGCAGCGTCCGCGGCTGCTCATCCTGCCGCAGCAGCGCCAGCTTGGCACAGGAACCGCCGATGTCGATGCCCAGTTGATCGTTCATCGCGTTTCATCCTGACAGGGGCCGGTTAATCCAACTCTTTGCGCACACCGTCCAACAGGCGATCCCACTGGAACGCCGGGCCGGGATCGATCTTGCGGGTGGTGACGTGATAGTGGCCGACGATGCCGTGGAAGGCTTCGAGTTGTTCGGGCGTCAGGGCGTGGTCGAGCACCCGGCCGTTTTCGTCGCGCGGCACCTGAACCTCCATCTTGGGGAAAATGCGCGTGAGCGCTGCGGTCAATTTGATCAATGCCGCGTACTGCTGCGGCGTGAAGTCGTACTGCTGCAGCGACTGGCCCTGGATCACGCCGACCACCGGCTGCGGGCGAATCGGCCGCGGCACAAACCCGCGCGGCCAGTGCGTCGTGCCATCGAGCAATTTCTGCGGCAATGTCAGCGCAGTGCGGCCTTTCGCATCGGTGTCATACCACTGACTGAGCGTGTGCTGCGGATCGTCCGGCGGATAAGCGCCGATGTTGGCGATCTCGATGCCGATCGACGTGTCGTTGATTTCACCGCTCTGGCGGGCGCGTTCCTTGAGGTCCAGCGTCTGGTAGATTGTGCCGTCAGCATCCAGCATGAACTGCACGCTGATGCCGCGCACGTCATGCAATATCTGGAAGCAGCGCCGGCTGGTGCCGCAGACGTCGTAGTGGATCACGAACTTGTTCACGCACTGCCGCAGCGTCGGCAGATCCCAGCCGCCGCCGCGAAGCTGCTCGAACTTCTCATCATCCCACTTGTCAGCAAAGCGCAGATCGTAGCGGTAGGGCGTTTTGGTTTCGCTGCTGGTTGGTTCCCACGACTGGTCGCCGCGCTGCGAGAAGCGGCGCTGGGCGCGATAGGCGTCGTAGCCGCCCTCATCCATCCACAGCACCACCCGTGTACCGGTGTGGAACAGCAGACCCGCCACGACGATTTCATCGCCGCGCCGCTTCAGTTCCTGTCCCGGTTTGATCGCGCAGCCGCTTGACGCCACAATCATCACCAGTCCACACCACGCGAGAGCACGCACCATGTCCAGCCGCCTTTCCTTGAATGCCCCAGGTCTTGAAGGTACTCCAAAATTGGCGTTCCCGCATCATGGGATGGTCGCCGGGTTGTCAGTGCTGCTGCTGGTGTTGTCGGGATGCGCATCGCAGAGTAAACCGATGGCGGAACTTCCCCAGCCGTCGCGCGAGTTTCGCGGCATCTGGGTGGCGACCGTCAGCAACATCGATTGGCCGTCCAAGCCCGGGTTGAGCGTGCAGCAGCAGCAGCAGGAGTTGATCGACCTGCTCGACGGCGCGGCGGCAGCCAATCTCAACGCGGTGATTCTGCAGGTGCGTCCCATGGCCGATGCGTTGTACGATTCGCCGCTGGAGCCGTGGTCGATTTTTCTCACCGGGCAATCGGGCCAGGGGCCGCAGCCGCACTACGATCCGCTGGCGTTTGCGGTGCAGCAGGCTCATCAGCGCGGTTTGCAACTGCACGCCTGGATCAATCCCTATCGCGCGGGCCTGGTCGCCCAGCGTGACAAGCTGGCGGACAATCACATTGCCGTGCGCCGGCCGGACCTGGTGCGCGCGTATGGCCAGTACCTTTGGCTCGATCCCTCCGAGCCGGACGCCACGCGCCACACGCTGGCCGTCGTCTGCGACCTGGTGCGGCGCTACGACATCGACGGCCTCCACATGGATGACTACTTCTATCCTTACCCCGTGCGCGACAAGGCCGGACACGTGATTCCATTTCCCGACGAGGTCAACTACACCCGCTATCAGCAATCCGGCGGCAAGCTCGAACGCGATGACTGGCGACGACAGCAGGTCGATCAATTCGTGCGCAAGATGTATCAGCAGGTCAAGCGCATCAAGCCGCATGTGCTGGTGGGCATCAGTCCGTTCGGCATCTGGCGTCCCGGTTATCCGCCGCAGGTGCGCGGCTTCGATCAGTTCGGCCAGCTTTACGCCGATCCGCGGCTGTGGCTGCACAAGGGCTGGTGCGATTATCTCTCGCCGCAGCTTTACTGGCCGATCGCGCCGCCGCCGCAGAGTTTTGTGGCGCTGCTGAGCTGGTGGCTGAAGGAAAACCCGCATCACCGCCACATCTGGCCCGGCCTCAGCATCGCTCGTGTGGACAGCGGGTCGGCCAAGTCCGTCGATGCGATGGAGATCGTCTATCAGATTCAATGGACACGCTGGCTGACACCGCAAGATGCGGGAGCAGAACTCCCGGGTGCGGGCGTGTTGCTGTTTTCGCAGAAGCATCTGGCCCGTGAGACATCATCGGGTCAGGCGTTGGGCGACACGTTGCGTGAGCATGCTTTCACGGAGCCGGCGCTGCCGCCGGTGACGGGCTGGTTGAAAGCGCCGCGTGCCCGTCGGCCGCGAATGCAAATGCAGCACACTGACGGCGATCGGTTGACCCTGCAGGTTGAACCTGACCCCGCGGCGTTCCTCTGGTTGATCCAGCAGCAGCAGGGCGATGATCAGTGGACCACGCGCATCGTGCCCGCAGCGCAGCAGGCCATCGAGTTGACAGCCGGCAGCCGGACCAGGTGCATCGTGGTGCGAGCGGTCGATCGCCTGGGTCGGTTGTCTCCGCCGAACGCAACGTCGTCAAACGACAGGTCTGGCGACGCGCCGTGATAACTGTGGCGATAGAGTCTGCCGCGATGTCATCGATTGCGACGAAAATTCATATCAATTTTTCCCGCAGGGTGTCTCATGGATTCACAATCGCGTTAGCATGTCGGTGACTGCCGGCCGTTGAATGGGAGGTTCAGACATGGCTCGTTACCGCGTTGTTGGCATCAACTTCGATCACATGCACATGGGCGATCTGCTGCGGCGGGTGTGCGCTCATCCCGATGCGGAAGTCGTCGGCGTCTGGCATCACGAGCCCGACAAGCCGCGCGAGGTGATGGATCGGCTGAAACTGTCGCACGATCTGATCTTCGATGACTGGCGACAGTGCATCGAACAGACCAAACCCGACCTGGCGGTGCTCTGTCCCAGCACCGCCACGCATGGCAAGTGGACCCGCAACGTTGCCGAGTACGGCATCCACCTGATCGTGGAAAAACCTTTCGCCGCCACACTCGCCGAAGCCGACGCCATGATCGCCGCGGTCAAAAAGCCCGGCCAGCGCCTGGCCATCAACTGGCCGCTGGCCTGGTATCCGCCGCACCGCACCACCAAACGCCTGATCGAGCAGGGCGCCATCGGCCGCGTCATCAACATCCATTACTACGACGGCAACCGCGGTCCGCTCATGCACAAGATGGACAAGCTCGAAGTGTCCAGCGAGCAACTGATGCAGGAAAAGCAACGCAGTTGGTTCTACAAAAAGGCCGAAGGCGGCGGGGCACTGCTCGATTACCTTGGCTACGGCGTCACGCTCGGCACCTGGTTCAATGGCGGCAAGAAACCCATCGAAGTGACCTGCACCGTCGATCAACCGCCCGGCCTCGAAGTCGATGAGCACGCGATCACCGTCGCCCGTTACGACACCGGCCTGTCCAAATTCGAAACGCGCTGGGGCACTTTCACCGATCCCTGGACCCATCAGCCGCAGCCCAAGTGCGGCTTCGTCGTCTGCGGCAGCGAAGGCACCATCAGCAGCTACGATTACGAAGATCACATCCGCGTGCAGGATAAGAAATGCCCCGAAGGCCGCGACGTGCCGGTGGACAAGTTGCAATCGCCCAACGCCGATCCCATCGACCACGTGCTGCATTGCATCAGCAATGATCTGCCGATTGAAGGTCCGTTGTCACCGGCCGTCTGCCGCATCGGCCAGCAGATCGTGGACACCGCCTATCGCAGCGCCCAGGAGAAACGCACGCTGCCATTAATCGATTGAGAATCATTCAGCCACGGATGAACACGGATAGTCACGGATAGAATCAGGGCACGATAACCCTCAATCCGTGTACATCCGTGTTCATCCGTGGCTAAACACCTTTTCACAGAAAGTGAAATACCGATGGCCAAGAAGAAGAAAGACGCCTACGCCGTCGCCGCCGATCGCAGCAAGGGCAGAATCAAGCTTCCGACGCTTGATTATCTCCCGCAGCGCCCGCGCAAGTATCGCCCGCGCATCGGCATGATCGGCTGCGGCGGCATCAGCGCCCGGCATCTGCAGGCCTATCGCAAGGCTCGCTACCAGGTGGTCGCCTTCACCGATCTGATCGCCCAGCGGGCCCGCAATCGCCGCGATGAGTATTACCCCAGGGCTGACGTTGAGAAAAGCGCCGCGGCGCTACTGGCCCGCGATGACATCGATGTGGTGGATATCGCTACGCATCCTGCCGAGCGTGCGCCCCTGATCGAGCAGGCGATCAAGGCGGGCAAGCATGTGCTCAGTCAGAAGCCGTTCGTGATCGACCTGGCCGTCGGCAAACGCCTGTGCGATCTGGCGGATCGTCACCGCGTCAAGCTGGCGGTCAACCAGAACGGGCGCTGGGCCCCGCACGTCAGTTGGATGCGTCACGCCATCGCGGCCGGGCTGATCGGCAAACTGTCCAGCGTCGATACGCTCATCGCCTGGGATCACACCTGGGTCAAGGGCACGCCCTTCGAGCGCATCCCGCACCTGGTGATGTACGACTTCGCCATCCACTGGTTCGACATGCTGCACTGCTACACGCGCGGCCAAAAGCCGCTGGAAGTCAGCGCCCAGGTCAGCCCGGCTGCCGATCAATCCATTCGCCCGCCGCTGCTGGCCCAGGTCATGGTCCGTTACGCACACGCCCAGGCCAGTCTCGTGTTCCGCGCCGCTGCCATTGCCGGCAAAACCGACCGCACGCTCATCACCGGCACGCGCGGCACGATCACCAGCCAGGGCGCTGACCTGAGCACACAGAAGGTCACGTTGAGCACGCCCCAGGGTTCCGCTTCACCCCGCCTGCGCGGCAAGTGGTTCCCCGACGGCTTCGACGGCACGATGAGCGAACTGCTCTGCGCCATCGAACAAAAACGCCAACCCGGCAACAGCGGCCGCGACAACCTCAACTCCCTGGCCCTCTGCTTCGCCGCCATGCAAAGCGCTGACCTCGGCCGGGCCGTGAAAGTCGGTTCCGCCAAGCGCCTCAAACCCGCCTGGCTGCGCTACGGCAAATGAGTTGAGATCAATCTGGTTGGCCACGAAGACACGAAGAACACAAAGGCGGACATGATATGGCTTGTTATCGCTTCGTGTTCTTCGTGCCTTCATGGCTTTCTGATGATTGTTGGAATCACGAAGCGTGCTCCGCCACGATGCCGGGCCAGAGTTTGACCACCTCATCGATCAGGCGGCTGATTGTTACGCGCAGGGAATTTCATGGAGGTGGTTGTGGAAAGGGTCTATCGTAAGGCTTTTGCCTGTGTGCAATTACGCAATCGCGATTCCAGGGGACGGCCGCGGCCGGACGCGACGGAGGCTTCTGTTGCGTCGGCCCTATCCTTGCACTGTCACTTGCGATACACTGTCGCACGTTGCCACGGAAGCTCAAAGATCAGGGAAACAAAATCATGACACGTTCACTCGCCATCGCGTTGACGCTCGTCCTGGCCGGCCTCGTCGGCTGCGACAAGAACAAGGACAACTCCATCAATCAGGCTCCGCCGCCCGACGCTTCGCAGGATGCTTTCGCTCCCGTCGAAGTCACCCCAAGCCAGTCGGTCGCGCCCAGTGCCGGTTACGTGGATCCCTATGCAGCGCAGCCCGCGGCGCCGATGGCTGGCAACTCGTACACCATCAAGAAGGGCGACACGCTCTGGTCCATCGCTCAGCGCCACTACGGCAACGGGCAGAAGTGGCAGGACATCGTCGCGGCCAACCCCGGCCTCGATCCGCAGAAGTTGCCCGTGGGCAAGGCCATCATTCTGCCGTAACCGCGCCGACTCCTTCGACAGTCTTAACGCGGTACGTTCAGCACTTCTTCACTGTTGAAGTCCAACAGGAGAGATCGTGCGCCCTTGTTGATGCGCACGACACCGCTGTCCCACCGCGATTGCACGAACGGGCTGTCGAAGACATCCGCCGGTGCGAAGTCGATGTTGGATCCGTTGATCTGCGGGTTCTGGCTGTAGTCGGCGAAGAACGTGAACTCGTCGCCGCTGAGGCCGCGATAGGTCAGGTGGCGCTGCCCGCTGTAGCGGAAAGGCGATGCGATGACGGCATTCTTGAACGTATCGAAATCCGCGTAATCGCTTTGGCGGGCCACTTCGATGATCACGGGTGAAGTATCCACCTCGCAGCGCAGCCAGCGCCCGATGTCGTTCTCCGGTGATTCATCCCAGTGATAGCCGCCTTCGACCACGCGCACCGCGGCATAAGCGCCGGGCGACTGGACGAACACAATGCCGTCCTGCTCCAGCGGCTGGGAAAGACCGGCACTGGCAAACCACACGCGCATGTCGCCTGCTCCACGGCTGTTGGCGGCTTTCTGCGTGATCATCGTGCCTTTGTGCTGCACGGACCATTGATCGAGAAATGCTGTTTTGCCGTCGTTGGCCTGGCACTGCGGGAAGATGCGGGCGTCGGGGTTGCCGGCAAAGATCACGCCCTGCCAGCGATTCTGCGAACTGATTAAAGTCCATTTTTCGTAAGTCTGCTCTGAGCACATCAATGTGCCCATGATGAAATCGGGGCAACAGAAGCTATAGCGCAGGATGCCGCCGAAGTCAGTGCGCAGGCGGTAGTCGGGGTTGGCGTAGTGGCCTTCGTCAGCCAGGCCCGGCGGGCGCTGAAGGATTTCGTACACGCCGCGCCCCTGGGGGTCGAGCGCAATATCCATCACCACCGGCGGCATGCGATATTCGCTGGTAATCACGGTGAATTCGTTGTACTGCAGCGGATGGTCCATCTCGAATCCGAGGTAATATCGCGCCACGCCGTCGAGCCCCTCCGCCGCGCCGAAGAGACTGCGCCGGCCCTGATAGACGCGGGTCTTGGCGCCGCCGCGCACGCAGTCAAGCTGTTCCTGGGCCCAGGTCGCCCAGTATAGATCGAGCAGATACATGGCCCGTTGCTTGAGGATCGGATCGGGGGAGAAGTCATAAAAGTTATAAATGCCCTTGAGCGTCGCCATGTTGTAGCCGCGGTTGGCGATCTCGACGAACAAACCTTTTTGGGCGCGTTGACGCAGATATTCCTTGCTGTAAGCGGTCCATGCATCGTAGTGCTCGGTCAGCGGGCGGCCGTCGTCGCAGAGTCGGCCGCTGTACTGCGGATTGTCCTTGAGCAGTTTCAGGAAGTGCCAGAGCGTGGAAAACAATTGGATGTGGTGGTTTTCCGATTCATGGACGTACCAGGTTTGTGACTGTTCGATCTCCGGGCTGAGTTCGCCGGTCAGGTGTGACATCTCCTTGCAGTACACCCACATCATTTCGTAGATGACATTCTCCGCGTCGCTGCTCAGTCGCCCCGGGCCGAGCGTGCCGTTTTTGCCGAAGTATTCGACCAATCGGCAGAGCACATCCGTGCCCCAGTAGAAGCTGTCGCGATCGGTGCGGGCTTCGGGATGATCGAGGTAGTACTGACAGTTTTCGACCAGGGCGTGGTTGGCGTCGGCGAAGTATTGTTTTTCGTCGAGCCAGAACGCCTTCATGGCGAAGCCGTAGATCGAATAGCTGTAGTGACGTGTGTACAGCGCCCGGCCGGGGCCCAGCGGGGGTAGCCGCTCCGCGGCGACGGGGGGTTGACCCGCCAGCTTCTCGAACTGCGCTTGGCGCATGGCCTCGTAACCGTCGCGCAGCGAGTTAAGGTCCACTTTGGCCCGAGCATAAGCCGGACTGAACGCGGCAAGCAGCGCAATGATCACCGCCATCATCGTGCCATGAATCAATTTGAGCATCGCGGAGCCTCCAACTGTACGACACGATGATATCCTGCATGCCGGGAGGTGAGCCAGGTTGCCGGCAGAAGACAGGCTTAGGGTGCTGTTCCCCCGGGAGGCTCGCGGCGGAACGGCGTGGCCGCGATGGCGTGCTTCACCAGCACCACGTACTGAAAGTAATCCGTCGTGACACCTTGCGTTGCTTCACTCGGCAGCAGCAATTGCCGCGCAAACGGTGAACCCTCGCCCGTCAACTTGAACAATGTCACCTCGCTATCCGCCGCGCTGACGAACGGTTTTGTCGCGGCCGCATCATCGGCGCACGGCGTCGTGCCATATTGACCATCCGCGAACGACACATGCTCGCCCGCGGCATACAACGGCCAGATACCCAGCACCTGCCCGCGCCACGGCGAATCATCCTGCTGCAACAACGCGCTGAAATGCTCGATGCCGTCGGTGCTGTGTTGCAGCACGTGAGCGCTGCCGCAGCGGCCGTAAGCGAGGGTGAATGGTGTGTGCTCAGCCAGGCGAAGAAAATTGCTCAGTTGCGCCGCATCGCGCAGTTCGTTGTAGCGGGCGGGGTCGGCCGTCACCCGGATGCGATCGGTAAGGTTGTCCAGCGTCAACTCGAAGTTGAACCAATGATCGCCCAGCATCGATTGATACTCCTGGCGATGTGCTGCTACGTCATTGGCCAGCAATTCAATGACGGCCTTGGCTTGCGCCAGTGTCGGGCGTTCGGGGAGAGTTGACATTTGCAGCGAAATCTCCAGCAGGCGCGGCTGAAGTTGCCAGTTTCCCAACTGTTGCTTCAGGTAGGCGATCGAGATGCCGGGCATGCGTTCGACGTCGAAGCCCACCACGGTCACGCGATCCTGCTGCGGCAGCGACTGATTCCACGCTCGCAGCGAGGTGAAGAAGTTGCGGCGTTCCATGGAGCCATCGGTGAAGCCGAACAGTTGTTCGAGCGTGAAGTCCAGCAGCGATTCGTCGCCGGTGTCCAGGTATTGGTTGATGAACTGGGCGTGAGCGTGGCTGAACTCCATGAGATAGGCGCGCACGCCGGCGACGCGATGGAAGTAGCGCAGCAGGACCAGGTCGATGGCGTAGTTGGCTGCGACGCCGTGCGTTTCACCCAACAGGAAAAGTCGTTTGCCTTCGACGTCGATCGCGTTCTCAGGAAGGCCGCCGTCGGGCCGGTCCAGGTTGATGGTCGCAGCGTGTTGCATCAGAAATGCGGTTGTGTCATCGGGCGATGTGCTGGTGTCGGCAGATGCGAGCAGCGCGGGCAAAAGAGCAGCTCCGATGATTGTCAGATGCAGCAGGTCCATC
>CAYYGM010000116.1:0-14742 GCA_964471555.1 uncultured Phycisphaeraceae bacterium | reverse complement strand
GCTTGCCCATGGTGACCATGTCCGGGCCGCTCTTGACCAGCTTCTCGACCTCGAGGCGCACCTTGCGCAGATCGACGTCGAGGTTTTTGAGCACGTTGGCGCCCACGCCGGAACCTTCCTTGACCAGTCCCAGCAGGATGTGTTCGGTGCCGATGTACTCGTGGTTGAAGCGCTGAGCCTCCTGGTTGGCCAGGGCCATGACTTTGCGCGCGCGGTCGGTGAAGCGTTCAAACATGATGCACTTTGCTTTCTTTACATAAGCGGGCATACGACCCGCATCAATTTTCCACCTCGTATTGACCAATTCTAGGCAGCAGAGCCCGTATCTCAAATCGGGCAAATCCCGTTCCTGCGACAGCGAATGCCACAAGCGATTTATCGGCCAAAACGGCCCCCACCGCCAATCGCCCTGCCGTTTCCCGTCGCCGCCGCACCGGGGCACGCCATATCGGCATGTCAGCCGGCGTTTAATCCGATACCATATAACATTGCTGGGCTAACAAGGGGCTGACATGAAGCTGCTGACGTTTGAACGTGATGGTCGCGAAAGCTGGGGGTTTCTCTATCAACAGGCCGACCCGCCGCGGGCCTGGGTGTTCAACCCCGCCCAACTGGTGCAACGCATCGGGGCGGCTGTGTCACCCACCGCCGCCACCTGGCTGACGCGTCCGCGCTTCCGCAACGACTGGCCCGACGATCTGGCCGGCATGCTCAAGCTGCAGGAGCCCGGCATGGCGGACCTGCGGCAACTGCATGATTATCTGCACATGGCCCTGCGCGGCGGCGGCGACACCGGCATGCTCATGCTCGCCGGCCTGCCTCTGGAACAGATCAAAATCAAGGCCCCCATTCCCCGTCCGCGCCTCTACTTCGGACTGGTCCAGAACGGCCCGACCTTCATCCGCAACAATCCCCTGCGGGCCAACGCCAACCTCTTCCCCCAGGGACACAACCGCACCCAGGGCACCGTGCTGGGCCTGAACGACATCATCGTTCACCAGCCCGGCACCAATATCTTCGGCTACAACGTCGAACTGGGCCTGGTCATCGGCAAGCGCGGCCGCTTCATCCCCGCCAACCGCGCCATGGAGCACATTGCCGGCTTCGTGCCCATCATCGATGCGGCCGGCGACGGGTTCTATAACCTGATCAACGGTGATAAGCGCGGCTGGGAAACACCCGCCGGCAGCGATTGGTTCCAGGAAGCCACGCTCTCCTGGTGCGGCAAAATGGCTGACACCATGGCCCCCATGGGCCCCTACCTGGTCACCCGTGACGAAATCCCCAACCTCTACGACCTGCTGGTTTACACCGATCACAACCACAACGTCCGCGATCGCTCGCACACCGGCTGCCACCTGCTGGGCGCTGAGCGACTGGTCCACTGGTTCAGTTCCTTCGCCACGCTCGAGCCCGGTGATGTGCTGCACCTGGGCACCATGGGCGTCGACGGCCTGCGCGGCGATCGCACCATGCCCTTCGGACCCGACGACAGCGTCGGCATCGAGATCGAACGCCTGGGCAAGCTGCGCAATCGCGTGGTGCTGACCGATGTCAACGACTGGCGCGACGCAGAAGATCCTTCGCGCAAGATTCACCCTTCGCCCGCCGTGCGCGACCTGATCGCTGCCGGCGAAGACCGCCTCAGCGCCGAGCAGTGGACGCTGGAAAAAACCCGCCATTACTGGACCGTGTACAGCAACTACGACAAGGTCAAGGAATGCGAAGGCCTGGCGGTGTCCAATTATCCACGCATGCTCAATACGCCGGTGTCTTCGCTGGCGACCGACGGTGCGGAGATCGACCTGCCGCCGCGGGCCACCACGCTGGACATCGGCGTCGAACTGGCGTGCGTCATCGGCAAGCTCGCGCAGCATGTCGATGAGCGCGGGGCCGCGGCTGCCATCGCCGGGTACACCGCATTGATCTCGCTGAGCGATCGCTCCTTTGTCGAAGCAGTCGTCGATCCCGCCACGCCGCAGGAAAGCTGCGTGCCCGTGGTCTATGGCCGCTGGGCTGACGCTTTCAACGTGATCTCACCTGATCTCACGATGCTGGACATCGAACAACTGGCCGGCCGCGCCATGCGCATCGACGTGGATGGCATCAGCGATGCGACCGGCAACAGCAGCGAGTATGTGCTCGGCTTCCCGGCCGTGCTCAAGTTCATCACCCGTTACGTGACGCTGTTCCCCGGCGACGTGATCACACTGGGTCGCATCGCCAAGCGGGTGGTGGTCCCCGCTCACGTGGCTGCCAACAAGGGCATCGCCATCACCGCTTCCATTGAAGGCCTGCCCCCGGTGCGCGCTCACGTTCTTCGCGATGATCAGCGTAAAGAAACCCGCCTGGTCAAGAAATCCGTCGTTCACATCAACGTGGATGATTGATCTCTTGCCGCTCGCGGCTTCGCGAAACCGTACATGGTCAATTCAGCGCCTGGCCCGGCAGCAGCGGCGGGACGGGGCAGTCCAGTGTGTCGCAGATCGCACGCAGTAGTTCCACTTCCTGAATCGTCGCTTTGCGATCGCTGGCGATGCACGCCAGCGCCCCGGCGATGATCGGCCGCTTGGCGGGGGCAGCCACCTGGTTGAGCTTGTCCAGGGCCTGGCCGAACGCTTCCATCGAGCAATCGCCCGGGGCTCTCGGTGACAGATCAGCTAAACCCATCGCAGACGCTCCCGCCCGAAACGCTGCCGCGCCCGCTTCCTTGTCGGTGTGTCCGACGTAAGTCAGCAGGCTCAGCAGCAGCGAGCACTCATCGCGCAGGCCGCGCAGGTTGTAGTACTGCACCACCGGCCGGTGCGTCCGTTCAAACTGCGAGTCCAGGTGCCGCAGCAGGATTCGCCGCAGTGTCCACTCGAAGATGTTGACCCGTTCGTCGGCTTCGATCAGGGCATCGACGTTGCCCCGGAAGATGCGGTACTGCATTTCCGCCAGTTGGCGCAGGGCCGGCATGGCCAGGTCGATCAGCGGCAGGCGCGCGGCCGCGTCCACCCTGGCGGCAACATCGGCCAGCTTCAACGTCAATGCCGCCACCCGCGGATCGGCCTGTTTCTGCAGCGTTTCCACCTGTTTGCGGCGGACCACTTCATCGCGGTCCAGCAGCAGGGCATAGATCAACGCCCGCGCTCCATAGGGCTCACGAGCCGCAGATCGTAGCTGATCGTCCAGCTGTTCCAGCAACACCGCGGCGTAGTCCACGTGTTCCTGTGTGGGTTTGCCGATCGTGCCGATCAGCCCGGCGGCAATCGCGGCCGTGCCCGTGACAGCGGCGGCCGCGGCGGCGCGGCGACGGGTCAGCTCATCCATGCGCTGGCGGCGCTGCTGCTGATCCTGCTTGATGTAGTCGGGCGGCTCGACATCGGGGAATTTGCCGTCCCAGCGCGGGTCGATGCGACGAATGCGTTCTTCCAGCGGCGGGTGGGTGGCCATCATGCCGCCCATCCAGGACGTCACGCCTTCGCCGAAGTACATGTGCGAGGCTTCGGCAGCCTTGGGGTGAACGAGTTGGGCGTGATAGGTGTAGCCGCCGATTCTCTTGAGCGCCCCGGCAATGCCATCCGGATAGCGCGTGAACTGCACCGCTGAAGCATCAGCCAGAAATTCGCGTTGTCGGCTGATCGCTGCTTTGATCAGGTTGCCGAAGAACACGCCCAGCGCCCCGATGATCATCAGGGCCAGGCCGACCGCCAGGATCATCAGGATCGCGCCGCCGCCGTTCTTGTTGCTGCTGCGGCGCGGCGTGCTGTAGCGCAGCGAGCGCAGGATCATCTGCCCGATCATGCCCAGCACCAGGATGCCGAAGATCACGCCGATCAGGCGGATGTTGAGGCGCATATCGCCGTTGAGGATGTGGCTGAATTCGTGGGCCATGACGCCCTGCAGTTGATCGCGGTCCAGCAGTTCGACGCAGCCGCGGGTGACGCCGATGACCGCATCGGAGGGCGAAAAACCTGCGGCGAAGGCGTTGATGGCCCGCTCGTTATCCAGCAGATACACCGGTGGCACGGGGACGCCGGAGGCGATGGCCATCTCTTCGACCACGTTGAGGATCTTGCGTTCCTGCGGATTGGCGGAGCCGGGATCGAGCAGCCGCCCGCCCAGCGACTCGGCCACCACTCGCCCGCCGCCGCGCAGTTGGCCCATCTTGAGAAGCGAGGCCATCATCACGATCAGGCTCACCACGGCCGTCACGCCCAGGAACATGCGCGGATCGATCAGCAGGTTGGGCGGCGCCTGGCCCCCGTGCCCCTGGCTTGCGGCCACGCCGGAGAAGATCAACGCCAGCACCACGTGCACGGTGAGAATGATGGCGATCACCGCCAGCACGAACAGCACCACCAGCCGCCCGGTTTTCCTGTGCGCTTTGTGTTGGGATTCGAAAAAGTCCATGGCAATCGGAATTGAACCGCAGAGACGCAGAGGACACGGAGGAAGACAAACAATCAGAGGCGGCCGCTAAAAGGCACAGAAATCACAAAAGGGAATTGTGGTTTACGTCTTTTTGTGTCTTTTGCGCCTTCTTGCGGCTCATGCTTTCTTCATCTGGTCTTCCTCTGTGTCCTCTGCGTCTCTGCGGTTAATGTCTTTTAGAATTTCACCTTGGGCGCCTCGCGCTGTTCGGGGACTTCGATCTCGAAGAGCTGCGCTTCGGCGAAGTTGAACATGCCGGAGACGATGTTGGCCGGGAACACCTCGCGCTGCGTGTTGTAAATCATCACCGCGTCGTTGAAGGCCTGGCGGGCGAAGGCGACCTTGTTCTCCGTGCTGGTCAGCTCCTCGGAAAGCTGCATCATGTTCTGATTGGCCTTGAGGTCCGGATACTGCTCAGCCACCGCGTTGAAGCGCAGCATGGCCCCGCCCAAAGCGCCCTCGGCTCCGATCAGGTTCTGCATGGCCTTGGCGCTGTCCGGGTTGGCGGCCGCGGCCGAGGCGGCGGAGGCGGCGCTGTTGCGGGCGGCAATCACCGCTTCCAGCGTCTCGCGCTCGTGGGCCATGTACTTCTTGGCCACCTCCACCAGGTTGGGGATCAGGTCGTAGCGCCGCTTGAGCTGCACGTCGATCTGGGCGAAGGCGTTTTTGAAGCGCTGCCGCAGCGTGACCAGCTTGTTGTAGATGCCCACCACCCACAGGATCAACACGACGGCCACCAGGGCCACCACACCGATTGCAATCATGTATCCCATCGCGGTTCCTTTCGTCTATTGTTGCGCGGCCGAGTCACTCGGCCGATTTGCCCGACAGCGAGCGTGAAAGCCACAAGAGCCAGGTTATTTCGCGTTCAAATGATTGTGCTGAACGATACGAGCGGCGCGGCTGATTCTGCACGATGGCGTCGGCCCCGCGATTGATCGCCGCCTGCGGAGCGCGCCGGGCCAGATCAAGCACCAGACAATCGAAGCGCTCGCTCAGGCTGCGCGGGGCGTTGCCGCCAAGATAACCAAAACGAAAACCCCTTGCCTCCATGCGCAGGCGATGAGGCGGGCAGGACAAAAAGACCTCCGCCAGCGGGTGAAGGTTTCGCGTCTCGGTGGTATGGCGATCCTGCACGGGATATGCAATATAGCCAGTCGCATCAAAGCGAATGCGCGTGGTGACCTTTGTCTTGATATCCGTCATATTCACCATGCCCGCGACAATCAACGTGACGCTCGACCAGGCGAACGTCAGCGGCCGGTTCAGGGCATCAAGCACCAGCAGTTCCCTGCCATCCGGATGCGCCTCGTGAATGCGATAGGCGGTCGGCAGCACGGGCAGGTCGCGTTCATCCACGATGGCGGCCGCGATGTTCTGACCGGCCAGGGCGGCCAGCAGGGTGCTGGCCTGATCCTCACCGAGACGGTCGGCGATGATGCCCGCAGCTTCCTGGGCCCGGCGGCGAGCATCGAAATCGGTCAGCTCGGGGATGGCCGCGAACGCCGCCACCAGTTGCTGGGGGGTCGGCTCGGTCAGGTCATTCTGGAGGATCGCCAGTGCCACGGTTGCCATTTTACGGCCCGTGGGTGTCGCGGGATTGCGAAATCAATGCAAGATTGCGGCAATCATGCCGCCAGACGCTGCCGGAGGCTGATGCCGATGTCGTACTGGCCGGCCTGCTGGAGGCAGCGGACCACCACGCCGGCCAGGTCGAACCCGAAATCCTGGCCGTGGGGCAGAAAATTGAGGCTGACGCAGCGGCCGACGGGGATCGGCTCATCGGCCAGCACGCCCAGGCCCCCGTCGGACTGGTCGCGCAGTTGAAGCGGGCAGATGCGATGGTAGTCTCTGTGCGGCAGCGGGTCGCTCAACAGTGCGGTGACCTGGCCCCGCAACCGTCGGCGGGGTGCGCTGCGACGCTCGAAGTACAGGGCGTCTTCGCTGTGCGTGAGCGGTTGTGAGTAGTCGGCCAGTTTCAATCGGTCTGACAACGACATGGTCGGTTCCTCTGGTGACTGTGTTGGACATCGACCCAACCGCCGCCGCGGTTAACCACGAACCTGCCCAGTAAGCCCAGAAGTTAAAAATCGCACGAAAGGCACAGATGGCTGCGAACGCGACAACCGGCAAGGTGTATCTGGTGGGCGCGGGACCGGGCGATCCGGGGCTGATAACCGTCGAAGGCCTGCGCCGTCTGCGCCAGGCTGACGTGGTGGTCTTCGACGCCCTGGCCAACGCCACGTTATTGGACGAGGCGCGGCCCGATGCCGAGCTGATCGACTGCGGCAAGCGCGGCGGCGATCACAAGCTGACCCAGGACCAGACCAACGATCTGCTGGTGGAGTTAGCCAAACAGGGTCTGGACGTGGTTCGACTCAAAGGCGGCGATCCTTACCTGTTCGGCCGCGGCGCGGAGGAAGCCGCCTACCTGGCTCGCCACGGAGTTGAGTGCATGGTCATTCCGGGCGTGACCAGCGGCATCGCCGCACCCGCCATGGCCGGCATCCCCGTGACCCATCGCGGATACGCCAGCACGGTCACCTTCGTCACCGGCCACGAAGCCGCGGACAAGGACGACGAGGCCAACCTCGACTTTGAAGCCCTGGCCCGAATGATTTCTTCCGGCGGCGGGGGCACGGTGTGTTTTTACATGGGCGCGGGGCGCTTGCCGCAGATCGCCGCCCGGCTGATCGATGCGGGCCTCTCGCCGCGGACCCCGGCCGCGATGGTGCAATGGGGCACGCAGCCGAGGCAACGCCAGGTGCGGGCGACCATCGCTGATCTGGCGGATGTGGCCAAGGAGGCGGGCGTCGGTTCACCGGCCATCATCGTGGTGGGCGCCGTGGCGGGCATCGATGAACCGGGGCTGGACTTTTTCATCAGGCGTCCGCTGTTCGGCCGGCGCATCATCGTCACCCGCAGTCGCCAGCAGGCCAGCGATCTGAGTCAGCAACTGACCGCACTGGGCGCCGAAGTGCTCGAAGCGCCCACCATCGAATTGGTTCCGCCGCAGGACTGGGCGACCTTCGACGAAGCTCTGCGTCAACTGCAAACCGATTGGCTCGTGCTGACCAGCGTCAACGGCGTCAGCGCCCTGTCTCAACGTTTGGAAGTGTTGGGGCTGGACGCGCGACATCTGGCGAAGGTGAAGATTGCCGTCATCGGTGAATCGACCGGCGAAGCGCTGCGCGCGCAACTGGGCCTGCGTGCTGATCTGATGCCGTCGCGTTTCGTCGCTGAATCGCTGGCTGAGGAACTGATCGCAAACCACGACGTGGCGGGCAAGCGCTTTCTGCTGCTGCGGGCTGACATCGCGCGGCCGGCACTGGTGACCCTGCTGGAAGAAGCCGGGGCGGTGGTCAACGAGGTCACCGCCTACCAGACGAAGATCGCCGCCGCCCTGCCGCAGCCGGTGCTCGATGCGTTGGGCGAAGGGCGCGTGGACTGGATCACCTTCACCAGTTCCTCCACGGCCGCCAACCTCGTCCAACTGCTGGGCGGCCCGGGAAATTTGCAATTGCTGCGCGGCGTGCGCCTGGCCAGCATCGGCCCGATCACCAGTCAGACCATGCGCGACTGCGGCCTGACGGTGACCGTGGAAGCCCGCCGGCACACCATCCCCGGCCTGGTGGCTGCTCTCGCGGGGTTTGACCAGTCCGGGCGCTCGTCATAAGTTGGCGCGTCTGTTTTTCCAACGACTTTTACAAGGATTCAAACGCCATGACCGCCGCGACCACCCCCAGGCAACGACTGCTGACCCCCGGCCCCACGGCTGTGCCCCCGCAGGTGTTGGCGGAGATGGCTTTACCCATCATCCACCACCGCACCAAGCAGTTCCAGGCCATCTTCGCCGAGCTGGGCGCCCAGTTGCAGCAGATCTTCTGCACCAAGGGCCCCGTGCTCTCCATCGCCGGCTCCGGCACCACCGCTTTCGAGGCTGCCCAGGTCAGCCTGGTCACCCCCGGCAGCAAGGCCATCACCGTGGCCGGCGGCAAGTTCGGCGAACGCTGGCAGGACATTTTCGACGCCTACGCCGCCGCCCTGGGCATCAGCCAGGTCAAGATCAATTGCCCCTGGGGTGACGCCGCCCCGGTGGACCAGGTGGCCCAAGCCCTCAAGGACAATCCCGACGCCTCCGTGGTCACCGTCGTCCACAGCGAAACCTCCACCGCCACCATGAGCGACGTCAAGGCCATCGCCGCCCTGACCGCCAAAAGCAACGCCCTGCTGATCGTTGACGGCATCACCAGCGTGGGCGCTTTCGAGTGCCCGATGGACGAATGGGGCATCGATGTGCTGGTCACCGGCAGTCAGAAAGCCATGATGCTGCCGCCGGGCCTTGGCTACGTCGGCCTCGGTGAGCGAGCCATCAAGCGGCTGGGCGATGTCAAGCCCGGCCCCTGCTACAACCTCGACCTGCGCAAGTGGCTCAAGAGTCACGCCAAGAACGATGTGCCCTTCACCCCGCCCGTGGCGCTGATCCGGGCCCAGAAGGTCGCCTGCGGCCTGATCCTCGAGCAGGGCCTGCCCGCCGTGCACGCCAAGACCAAGAAGCTGGCCAAGGCCACCCTGGCTGCGTTCCAGGCCCTCGGCCTCAAGCTCATCAGTTCCAGCCCCAGCTACTCGGTCAGCGGCGCTTATTATCCCGAAGGTGTCGATGACTCGGCCTTCCGCAAGGCCCTGCGCGAAACGCACGGCATCCACATCGCCGGCGGACAGGACGGCCGCGGCGCCAAGTGGTCCGGCAAGATCTTCCGCGTCAGCCACATGGGCTTCGTCGATGCCGACGACACCCGGGCCGCCCTGGCCGCCATCGAAACCGAGCTGCGCAAAGCCGCCGCCGGCCAGATCAAGGGCGAACCCGGCACCGCCGTCAAAGCCTTCGACGCGGCGTACTGACTGCGGTTTTTGCCACGGATGAACACGGATGGACACGGATCACATTCCCGTGTTTCTATCCGTGCCTATCCGTGTTCATCCGTGGCTAAATCTCTTTACATCTGCGCATTCAGTGGCTCATCCGGTATCTTCATGTCGTGCCCACACTCGATGCTGATTTCGATTCGGCATCCTTGAACGTCGCGGCCAGCAGCGTCGAAGGCGATCGCATCCAACTGTTCGGACGTGACAGCTACTACGGCCGGGGCAAGTGGAAATGGTTGAACTTCAAGCTGCACCAGCCGCCGACCGATCGCACGCTTGTCTTCAGCATCAACGATCAGTTCTCCGAAGGGCCCGACAAGCTCGATGATCATGCCATGGTCTTCAGCGAGGACGGCGGACAGAACTGGCAATACTTCGCCCATCATCAACACCAGGCAGGCAAGTACGAGTTCAACCACGATCGGCCGTTCTCTGGCGAGTGCGTGCAGGTCGCCTATGCGATTCCTTACCCCGTGTCGCTGCTGCGCGACTGGATCGAAACGCTGGACGTGGACAGACAACCGCTGGGACAGGATTTGTGGCGGCTGGACTTCGGCGAAGGCGACAAGCGCATCGTGCTGATGTCCGGCGTCCATCCCAACGAGTCGATCGCCAATCACACCTTGCAGGGCGCGGTCGAACACCTGATCGCCCATCGCCCGGACGGTTGTTGCATCACCGTGTTCCCCCTGATCAATCCTTCAGGACGTCAGGCCGGGCTCAATCGCAGCACCGCTCAGCACACCGACCGCGACGCCAATCGCGTCTGGACGCCGAAGCTCTGGCGTGACATGGATGAGATCCGCGTCGTCGCGGAGGCTTTGCCGTCGGGCAAATGGGATGTGTTCGTGGACTTTCACGCCTGGACCGATGCCCGGCGGCCGTTCGTGTTCATGGATGAAACCCGCGACTATCCGCAGCACCCGATCTGGGAAGCGCTGACCGACACGGAGCCGCTGCTGGATTACGAACACTGCGGCACGGACAACGCCTCCACCGAAACGCTGGCCATCCTCGAGCACGATGCGGGTTTCGCCATGACCCATGAGACGACGCATCGGGCCGGTGAGAACATCGAGCGCTACCACGCCATGGGCAAGCATGTCGCCGAAGCGATCATCGCAGGACTGGAAGCATGAACAACGCGGTGGATCAAAACGACAGGGATCGTCCGCTGTGTGTTGACATGGACGGTACGCTGCTGGAGGTCGATACCATGATGACCTCGATCAAGCTGCTGCTGCGGCGGCGGCCGTGGATGGTGGTGGCGCTCGGCTGGTGGATGCTGGGCGGGCTGGTCAGCTTCAAGCGGCAGGTGGCGATGCGCATCACGCTGGATCCCGACAAGTTGCCCTGGCGGCCGCAGGTGATCGAGTTCGTCAAACAGCAGCGGGCTGCCGGCCGTCTGACGGTGCTGGCCACCGCGTCGAACATCAAAGTCGCCCAACAGATGGCCGATTACCTGGGCTGCTTCGACCGCATCATCGCCACCGACGACGGCGAAAACCTGCGCGGCGAAGCCAAGGTTCGAGCAATCAAACAACAGTTGCGCACCGAGGCGTACGATTACATCGGCGATTCGAAGATGGACCTGCCCGTGTGGCGGCAGGCGACCGCAGCGCTGCTGGTCGCGCCGCGGCCGAGTGTGCGGGAACAGGCTGAAAAAGCGGGCAACGTCGCGCGGGTGTTTGCAGCATGATGATTCGTCGCACGCTTTTGATGCTGATCCTGCTCTGGTCCGCCGCCGCCCTGGCGCAAGCGCAGCCCAGGCCGCAGAACAGGCCCGCCGCGCCGCAGAATACCTGGCGGCAACTGGTGGGTTTCGACGCCGCTTATCAGCGACTGCGCATGGATCTTCCCATCGGCCGCGATGTCGCGGTTGGTTATGTCGAAGGCCCCATGGACGGCGGCTACGCGCCCAACGCTGCCGACCCGCGCCTGGCCGGCATTTCCGTCGTGCTGCACAGCGGCGAAGGACCGTTTTCCAGCCACGCCACCTTCGGGGCATCGATCGCTTTCGGTCCCAACGGCATCGCCCCCGGCGTCAAGGTTCTCAACAGCTATCTGGCTGCCAACTTTCTGACCGACGGCTATCTCAACCTCGGCAAACCCGAGCCGCCGCGCGATGACGGTCTGCAACTGTTCAATCACTCCTGGATCAGCGCCGCCTCACCGATGGCCATGCACGCTCTGCGCCGCGTTGACTGGCTGATCGATCGGCGCGATGCCGTGATGTGCGTCGGCGTCAACAACGGCCGCGACAGCACCGTGCCCGCCCTGCTCGGCTCTGCCTACAACGTCATTGCCGTGGGCACCGCCAAGGGCGGCGGCGAGTCATCGGGCGGTTACACGCGGATCGAAGTCAGCGGCCGTTGCAAACCCGACATCGTCGGCCCGCGCGATCTGACCAGCTTCTCCACCGCCGCCGTGACCGGCTGCTGCGCCATGCTGCTGGAGCGGGCCAATCACATGGACGACCCCCGCGCCCGCATGAGCGAAACGATCAAGGCGGTGCTGCTGGCCGGCGCGGTCAAGACGGACAAATGGTCTCCCGCCGAGGGCAAACCGCTGGATGAGCATCTCGGCGCGGGCGTGGTCAACGTGAACCGCGCGCTGATGGCGCTGGATGCCGGCCCGATCTCCGCCCAACCCTGCGCTGCCGCAACAGAACATGCAGCCCACCTGTTGCGGCCGTTCGGATGGGATCTGGTGCAACCGGGCTCGGACCAGAAGTGTTGCTATCGCTTCGAGACCGCCCGGTCGTGGCAGGAAGCGACGTTTGTGCTGGTGTGGAACCGCCGCATTGACGGGCGCACCGCCAGGCTCTTCGGCAGCGAGGAGCAAGTCTGGCTGGACGTGCCGCGCGTGGCCAACTTCGATCTGCTGCTGCATCGGTATGAGGACGACGGCACATCGAAGCCGGTGGCCGCCAGCGAGAGTCGGATCGACAACGTCGAGTTGATTCATCTGCGTCAGCTTCCCGCCGGCCGCTACCGCCTGGAGATCGTGCGGCGGCAGGACGCCTTCGACGAGCCATGGGACGCGGCCGTCGCCTGGTGGATGGCCCCGGGCCAGAAGCCTGCGGAAGCTGATTCCCTACCCCAACAGGGTATGTCTCCGTCCCCATAACAGCTATGCCCGGCAAAGAAAACTGCGATTTTCACCTGCACAACCGGCTTAGTGTAAGCATCTGTCCCATCCTGCCGATGAAGACGACTGACACTGTTCGGGGTCTTGAAAGATCACCATGACCGTGACGATCGACCTCAATTGGGTAAACCGCCAACTCAGCGAAAACGTCAACCGCGTGTTGAACCCCTCGGTCTGTTACCGCGCGCTGGAGATGATGCGCAATCCGCAGTGCAACTTCTCCAGCATCGCCAAGGTGCTGGCCGGCGACCCCTTCATCAGCGCCCGAGTCGTGGCCGTGGCCAACCTGGCGCGTCGCCACACCAGCAGAACCGAGAACGACGCCCAGGAGATCTGCTCCATCGACCGCGCGGTGGCTTTGCTGGGTGTGCGCCAGGTGCAGGCCATGGTGCTGGCCGTGATGCTTACCGGACCTCTGGCAGCCAAGCCCTATCTGACCCATCGCAGCGACCTGTGGCGCTACATCTTCGGCTGTGCCGCGGCCGCCAACTGGCTGATCCCGCAACTGCACCGCGATGACCCCCAGCATCAGAACGCCGGCGGCGAACACATGGTCTGCGGCCTGGTGCTCGGCCTGGGCGCATTGCTGCTCTGCGGCGGACTGGGCACCGCCTATTCCCAGATCCTCGGCTCACGACTGCGACCTCTCATGCTCGCTCAGCGCGAACGCAAAGCGTTCTACGTCGATCATCACCAGGTCACCCTCTGGGCCCTGCAGATTATCCGCTGCCCTTCCTTCATCGAGCGTTTCCCCCACGCCCTGGCATACCCCAGCAACGACCCGTTGTGCGATGAGGCCCGGGCCATCGAGTTGCTCGGCTGCCGGGCGTCGGGTTTCCAGGCCTCGCGCAGCGCCATGCTACTGGGTCAGTTGCTGCCCAGGTTTGAACTGCCGGAACCTCCAGCGATTGAAGACGCCCTGCCCCAGATGCGCAAGCAGGTGCACGACCTGGCCCGCATCTTCCAGTTGAATCTGACCATGACCGAGGCGCAGCGCGATCAGGCCAACCGCCAGGCCACCCTGGATGCCGGCCAGCAGCTTCAGGATAGGGTTGAACAACAGGCCCAGCAGCAGCCTTATCGCTGACCACCCGCCCAGCCCACCCGATCCGGCGGATGGACGTGATTATATTTTCGCATTTCACTTTCCACTTTTCCGTCCCCGGATTAACCCGACCCGCCACCTGACCGATAAGGCGCTTCAGGGAGGTCTACGCGGAGCCTGGATCATGGCCAAATCCAAGAGCCAGCCATTCCGGTTGTCCCTGACCGCGGCACCCGTTCTGGCTGGTCGCAACGTGCTGGTGATTGACGATCAACCCCCGTTCAACCTCTCCGTGGCCAGTGTGCTGCGCGATGCCGGGGCCACGGTGCGCTTTGCCAGCGATGCCAATCAGGTGGTCTTCCGCTGCCATGCCGCCATCGAAAATTCGCAGCCGTTCGACCTGGTGATCGTCCGCATGGTTCTGGACCACGACAGCGGCCCCCACCTGTGCCGCCTGCTGCGCGAGCAGCTCTACCACGGTCCCATCCTGGCGCTGGGTGACACGCAGCAGCAGAGCGATGCCCTGGAAGCCGGGGCCGACGCGATGCTGGACCCGGCCGTCACCGCGGACCGGTTGCTCGACGTGGCCGTCAACCTGTTGCAGTGCCCCGCCCCGGAAGCCGAACATTCGGACGAGCTGCCTGATGACTTTCAGCCCGTGGTCAGCGACCTGGCGGCGTTTCCGCAGATGCACCAGATGCTGGCCTGCTTCGTCGAACAACTGCCCCAGCGCATCAGCGAAATGCTTGACGCCGCTCGCCTGCACGATCTTGCCCAACTCGAAAAACTCATCGGCGATCTGAAACGCTCGGCCGGCAGTCACGGCTTCGTGGCCATCTCGCGCGAAGCGGCGGAAACCGAGCGCGAGCTGCATTCCACCACCAGCGATGCCAACGCGCCATCGATGCAGACCGACGACCTGAGCCGGACACTGGACAACCTGACCGATCTGTGCCGCCGGGCCGTGGTCCGCAGCGACCGCCCCACCGACCTGCCCCCCACCGCCTGAATACAACCCAGCCGCTTTGCGATTTCGCATTGGCCGACGTTGAAGCCGTTCGATTTCAGATCGAAAGGCATCAGATGCCCTGCTCGCAATCTAAATTCTAAAATCTAAATTCTAAAATTCGCCCCGCCGCGGCATGACGGGTCCGATCGGCCCAAACCCGCCACGCGCGCAGCAAGGCGACACATCAGGAAGGCCG
>CAYYGM010000115.1:0-14743 GCA_964471555.1 uncultured Phycisphaeraceae bacterium | reverse complement strand
TGGCGTTGTCCAGAAAACCGATCGCGGTCCAGTTGTCCGTGCCGACATTGTTGAAGGACATGATGCGGGTTTCGATGGTGAGCAAATCGCCTGCGTTGTAGGTCAGAGGCAGCGCGGCATAGGTGGCGAGACTGGTTGTATTGGTGGAATACACATAGCCGTCCGTGGTGGCTCCAACCTGGCCCAGCAGGTAATCGCCGGTGCCGAGCCACGTTCCGCCGCCGACTTCCGTGGTGGTGCCTGCCAGCGGATCACCCGGGTCGCGGGCCGTGTCGCCACCGGCGTTGTTGACGGCAAAACTGTCGTAATACACCTCGGTGGCCTGGACGGCCGGTGCGAAACTCAAAGCACCACCGACCACGAATCCCAATAAGAAGTGACGTGCTTGCATGACAGGATCTCCTCAAAATGGTGTTGATTGTGATGGAACACGTGCTTTTTTTCTGATTGTTGACAAGACGGTGAGGGGCAATGCGTCAACCTAATTCCTCCAGTTCTCTACGAACGTCGAGGGGCAGCATGAGCGGGAAGCGCTCGCTGGGCTCGCCCTCCCGCTGACGAAGATCAAAGTCAGCCAGCGCCTCTCTCTGGCTGATGCGAATGTGCCGGCTCATCCAGTACCGGGCTTTTTCAGCGTTCTTCTTCTTCAGTTCCCGCAGAATGCGACTGTGATAGAGATACGTGCCGCAGATGAACCACAGCGCGTATTTGTGATAGCGGGATAGACAAAAGATCTGTGTCAGCACGCGCGAGCGCTCGACTTCATGCACGATCTTCTGGTTGTTGGTGGCACACAGAATGACCATGTGGAAGGCCAGGTCCACGGAAAGCGATTCTTCGATCATCTCCGGGCCGAGCGTTTCCCGGCCGCTTTCACGAAATCTCACCCCGATCTCCCGCAGCCTCTGACACATCCGCTCCATCAACGCCAACTCTTTGGGCTTGATGCGATCGATGGCCAGCAGAATGGCATGCGTCTCGAGGGCTTCCCGATACTCGTAAAGTTCGACGATTTGACGCCGGGTGGGGGTGCGCACGATGGTTCCTATTCGAGGCACCTGTTCGAGCAGGCCTTCAACTTCCAGCCGGCGAATGGCCTCGCGCACGGGGGTTTTGCTGATGCCCATCTCGTTGGCAACGGAGATTTCCGACAGTCGCGTTCCGGCCGGCAGGCTGCCGGATAGAAGGCGGCTGCGGATGTGTGCGTATGCCCGCTCTCTTAAGGAAGTTTGTGCCATGGCTTTATTTCTGATTTTTCAGAGACTCATATCAAGGCGACCAGGGGAGCATGATGCGGTCTGAGCGACCCGGCATCAGCATATCAATCAGTCGCTCGTCGTTGCCGGCATAGTTGGCGACGCTGCCATCCACCATGGCGAAAGTGCCCGAACTCTGCGCCCTGCGATCGAGCGGCGTGACCAGATCGATGTAGTAGGTGGCGGCAAAGGAACCCGGATCGGTGAAATACTTGCGATCGACAAAGGTGAATCCCTGCAGGGCCTTGATGTGGTTGACTTTGGTGCGGCTGAGCGAGTCATAAACCAGGTGATCCCCCAGCATCACGCGCATCTTATGGCCGTCGTAAGTCCAGATGTCTTGTGATTTGACCCAGCGTTGCTGGTCATAGGCACCGTTCTCATAGCTGGACCACCGGCCGGGGATAATGTCGAAATCCACATACACGTTCTTGCCCGCGTTGGCGGGAATGGCTTCCGGTGAACGATCCCAGAATGGCAGCAGACCGCAACGGTAATAGTTGGCGTCCACGTAATACTTCATCGCCAGGCGCACATCCTCGGGTCGGTTACGCAGGGCGACTGCGTCGGAGTAGATCCCACTCAGCCCGGGTAGTTCACTGAGGCTCAACGTCAGCCGGCCTTCATCCACCTCATAGGCAAGCATGCCGGCGGCGACCTGCCGCTGGTTGGTCATGCAGACGGTCTCATTCGCCGCTTCCTTGGCTTTGGTCAGAGCCGGCAGAAGAATGGCAATCAGCAGGGCAATGATGCTGATGACGACCAGCAACTCAATCAGCGTGAAACCGCGGGTCGTTTTGCCAGTAGGCACACATCCATCAGTTTGCGTTTGCATGCAATGACTCCTCTTGGTGATGGGCTAACGATGAGCCTGCAAATGGGTGAAGCCCCGCTGCGATGCCGGTCGTCCGGCACGTGATCACTTGCCCGCTACTCCTTGGCGCGGGTTGAAAAAGCATTGCCTGCCCCGACTGCATCCAGCAGGCAATGCTGAGGAACAAACGGTGACAAAAACTGGCCGCCAGAACACCAGCGACCGGCACGTGTGCATCGGCGGACACATCGTGCCTGCTCGCGTGCTCGAACCTGACTGGAAGAGACCAGAACATACTGGCATTCCCTTGGAGTATTACTGGAATATCAGAGTACTGGGCAGTGCTTCTCCTGTCAAGACTTTTACGGTTTGCGAACAAAACTTGGGCGTGCCGGCTTGAGCTGGCATGCGGACGGGCCGGCATGCCGACTGAAGTCGGCACACCCGCAAGCATGCGTTTTTCGTGGGATTGATATTACAGGCAATCAATCCGGCGTTTCTGTGTAAGTCTTAATTTAACAGGAAGATAGCGAATACCAGTTAAAGGTCTGAGAGCCGGCAACCAGGTGAGATGGAAGGGCGGAGCAGATGTGCGGATACGAGCGCCAATGAAAAGGCCCCCGGCTTGGAGCCGAGGGCCTTGGATACACGATGGATTGTGCGGTTGCTTAGAAGAGCACCTGCACCTGGGTGCGGATCAGAATCAGATCCTCATCCTCGGGCTGAGTGGAGCCGCCGCTGAAGCCGACCCCGCTGCTGTCCACCGAAGCGCCGAACGGATTGCCGGTGAAATCGCCCTTGTAGATCCAGACCACGTCAGCGGTGAGCTTGACATTGTGGCCGCGAACGTAGCGGTTGACGCCGAAGGTGATGGCCTGGAGGTTGTCTTCCGCGACGGTGGGATCATCCTGGTCGATCCATTCCCAGCGGACGAAGGGCTGCCACTTGTCATCGATGTTGTAGGCACCCGTCAACTGGAGGCCGTACATATCGCGGTCGCCGGCGCCGGAGGCGTCGGGATCGATGTGGCCGCCGACCAGAGCGGCCGAAGCGGACAGGCCGCCGCCGTTCTCGTACAGGGCATCGACGGTCCAGGAGAAGTAGTCAGCCACCGCGCTGGTGACGTCGGCGTTGTTGTTGTCGCCAGTCTGATAGTGCAGGGCGGCACCGACGAACAGAGCGTTGTCCTGACCCTGCCAGGCCACGTCGTCCTTGGCAGCTTCCCAGTCGCCCATAAGCTTGAGATCAGCACGGGCGGTGACAGCGAAATCGGTGTCATCAGCGCCGAAGTCGCTGGTCTCGGTGTTGGCGCCGTCGCTGATGGCGACCGCGGCCTTGACGTTGTCGTTGTTGGTCCAGTCGAGCTGGACGCCTTCAGCGCGGTTGAGCGTGAAGTACTCGGTGACCAGGCCACGCTCGACGGCGATGAGCTTGCTGGAGCTGGTCAGTTCTTCGCGCAGGAAGGGCAGCTTCTGCTTGCCGGCGCTGAGGTAGAAGTTGTCGTTGATGGCGCGGCCGATCATGTACTCTTCGAGATAGATGTTGCCATCATCGCGCTCGGCGGCCAGCGTGACCAGGTAGTCAATCTTGGAGCCGGGAACGTTACCGAAGAACTTCAGCTTGAGACGACGGGTCTGGAAGCCGAAGTCGTTTTTATCGGTGACGTTCTGGGCAGCGCTGGCGCCTTGCAGGCCGTCAGAGTCGAAGGGGGCCTGATCGACGGTATCAGCGCGATTGCTCTGTATGTCCCACAGAGCGCGGAAGTCGATCTGTCCGGCAATCTTGAGCACAAATGCGCCGTCGTTGCTCTTGAGGAAGAAGTTCTTGCCGTCGTGGCCGGCGGTCAGGCCGTCCTGCAGCAGGCTGGCGCGGGTGTCGGCGTCGTTGAGCACCTCGTGAATGAGGCCCTTGATCTCTTCGGCGCGTCGCTCGTTCATCCAGTTGTCGCTCTGGGCCTTCTGGACCTGAGCCAACTGGGACTCAAGCTGGCTCACACGAGCCTGCAGGTCGGCGGTTTGATCCGCCATCGCGAGGGTTGCGCCACCCAACGCAACCCCGGCACAAATCCACATCCGTAGCATGCCTTGCAACATTACGGACTCCTTTCTTCTAAAAACAGGATCCGGGTGATGCCCATGAACCAAACGCTGGTCTCCCTGATCGGTCAGAGTTGGGCTTTCATACAAGAATTATGATGCGGCCAAGTATCTCGACTATCGGGCCACGTTGTCAAACCCAGTTCGTCAAGCCACAGTATCGGCAAACTAAACTCTTTTTCACGAGTGTTTTAGCTTTGACTGTCCCGTCCATGCCGCGGGCTGTGTTACCGGGTCGGCCCGCCGGGGCTAGAATCGATCTAAACGTTTGTTGGATCTAGACTTGCCGTTTGCCGGGATGCGTGATCGGCTCCCACGTTGTTATCTGTCCTTCAAATCGCCTGGCCCACAAGGTCGAAACACGGTTTGAAGTTATCGGAATCAAGTTATCCACTTCCCGGCTACGCCAGCTTACTTCGTGGAGGCGGCTCCCCTCGCCGCCCCTTCAAGTGTGCGGCAGCAGCATAGAAAAACCGCGGCGCGATGCAAGGGGCAAATGTGAGTTTTTGATGATGAGCTGTGCCCCTCACTCCATGTCATCGAGCATCTCGGTGAGGCCGGGCGTGTTTAGATCGAACGCGGCATCTTCATCTTCGTCGTCGTCCAGGTCCGGCGGCAGGGTTTCGCCGTCACGCAGCCGGGCCAGGCGGGCGGAACGGCGCTGAGCGCGGATCAGGGCGGCCTGATAGGCCTCGGGGTCGGGCCAGTCATAGGCAGGGTCGGCTCCAGCGATGGCGGCCGTGGGGGCGGACGGCTCCGTGGTGGTCTCTTCGCTCTCGCTGCCGGTGGTCAACTGAATCTCGATGTCGCCGTCGGAGTCGTGCTGCATGATGTGTACCTCTCGATCGCGTACCAGTTCGAGCACAGCCAGGAAAAGGCCGATCATTTCCGCTCGGGTCTGGCGGCCGGCGAAAATCTGGCGCAGGGTCAGCGGACCCTCCCTTGCCAGGCGATCGCGGATGTCAGCCGCGTGCAGACTGATGGGCGTGTCGTCGTAGGTCACCGCGTGGCCGGTGGTCTGGCCGATGGAGTCCATCAACCGACCAAAGGCCTCGCACAGGTCCAGCACGTGCACGTCCTCCAGGTCCAGCTCTTTTTCCTGGATCTGGGCCCGGATCGCTTCGTCCAGGGCGTGCGGGCTGGCGGCAAATCGTCGCATCCATTCGTCGTGACGCAGTTCCAACTCGATGGCAGCGTCCTTGTATCGCTTGTAGGCCAGCAACTGCCTGACCAGTTCGAACCGCGGGTCACCCCCTCCGGAAGTTGAAGCAGCCTGATCGGCGTTCAGGGCAGCCAGATCGTCAGCCTGTTCGCCCTCCGCGCCCTGGCCCTCTTGCGGGGGGGCGGGGGGCATGATCATCCGGCTTTTGATCTCCAGCAGCGTCGCGGCCATGACCAGAAATTCGCCCGCCTGCTCCACGTCCATATTCGGGGCGATGGCCTGGATAGCTTCCAGGTGGTGCAGGTACTGGTCGGTCAGCGTGGCGATGGGGATGTCGTGCAGGTCGATCTCGTGCCGCTTGACCAGGTATAGCAGCAGATCGAGAGGCCCGGCATAGGCCTCCAGTTGCACGCGATAGTCGCCTTGGAGGGGGCTGTCATTCATGGCGACGCCTTGTCTTGCTGCTGATCCGCAGTCACCAGTTGGGCTTCGACCCGTGCGCTCCAGAGATCGTAGGCTGCTTCGGTCAGGTGCAGGCCGTCGGTGAAACGCTCGGGGATCGGCTTACCGTCGTCGCCCAGCAGCGTGTCGCTGAGGTCGAGGAAGGTCAGCAGATCGTCGTCGGCACAGATGTCCGCGATCAACTGGTTCGCCTCCTGCATCTGCGGCCAAAGCTGCCAGCGACTGACGCTGGGCTTGATGCCGATGTAGATGATCTTCGTCTGCGGCAGCGCCTGGTGCGTGCGATCGACGAACGCCTGGAAATCCTCAGCCACATAGCGCGGCGGCTGCTTGCGGGCGATGTCGTTATCCCCGGCATAAAACACGATGATCCGCGGCTGCTGCGGCAGCACGACGCGATCGAAGTAGTAGGTTGAGTCCGGCACGCACGAGCCGCCGAAGCCGCGGTTGACCACGTCATCACGCTCGGCAAAGCAGCGAGCGGTGTCCCATTTGCGAATGCTGGAGCTACCCAGAAACAGAATGCCGCCGGGCGTGGGCGGATGCTCCGCGTCCTGCTGCTCGAAGGCTGCGATGGCAGACTCCCACTTGGCGTGATCGATCTCGACCCGCTGGTCCTGTTGCTGCTCAGCCCGAGCGGGCAGGCCAGCCAGCAGCAGCGCCATGAATATGGACAAGAATATCTGACACGCCTGCGACATCGCGGTCTCCAGAGTGAACACGGTCGGTTACGCTGACCGCACGTCGATAAACTGTAACGGTTTTCCGCCCCGGGTAAAAGAGCAAAATGACGACGAGCCAAGCCACTTACGAGGCCTTCGCCCGCCAGGTTCTGGAGGCCGAGGCCCGCGCCATTCAACGGATCACCCCCGGAAGCCAGTTCGACCGTGCGGTCCTGCTCATTGCACAACTTCCGGGGGCCCTGGTGGTCAGCGGATTGGGCAAGAGCGGCCTGATCGGGCAGAAGCTGGCTGCCACCTTCGCCTCCACCGGCACGCCGTCGCACTTCCTGCACCCGGTCGAGGCCATGCACGGCGACCTGGGCAAAGTCCGACGCGACGATGCCGTGCTGCTGCTGAGCTACTCCGGCAACACCGACGAGCTGGTCACGCTGGCGGAACTGCTGCGGCAGGACAAGGTGCCGCGGATCGCCCTGGTCTCGCGCCCGCAGTGCGACCTGGCCCGCTTGTGCGACGTGGTGCTGTGCATCGGCGATGTGACCGAAGCCTGCCCGCTGAACCTGGCACCCACCGCGTCAACGACGGCAATGCTGGCGCTGGGTGATGCGCTGGCGCTGGCGGTAGCGCACAAGCGTTGCTTCTCTGCGGATGACTTTCACAAGCGCCATCCCGCCGGCGGACTCGGCCGACAGTTGATGCCGGTGGTCGAAGCCATGCGTTTCAAGGCCAACGTCAACATGGCCCTGACCCCGCGCACGCTGACCGTGGCCCAGGCCTACGGCGAAGCTCAGAAACATGCTGACAAGACCGGCCTGCGCCGCCCGGGGGCGCTGCTGATCGTGGACGACGACGGCAAGCTGGCCGGGATCGTCACCGACGGCGACCTGCGCACCGCCCTGATCGAACAAGGCCCCACCGTCTGGACCGGGCCCGTTTCTGCCATCATGACCTCCGACCCCACGACGCTGCGCGATGACGCCATGGTGCGCGATGCCGTGCGCGTGGTGCGCGAGCATCGGTTCGATGAAATCCCGATCGTGAATGATGAGGGAAAACCTGTGGGTCTGATCGACGTACAGGATTTAGCGGCGCTGAAGGTGATCGAAGGTTGACGAGGCCGCCCCGATTCATGCGATTCCGGGGGCGGGGCGAAGGCACGCTCCACTCAAGTGGAGCGGCCCAAGGGGGCATGACATGATCGAACATCCATTTCTTCAGTTCGACGACGAGGGACGGTTACAGAGTGACTTATCCTGCATCGGGTGCGGATACAACCTGCGCGCGCTGCGCCGTGATGGCGATTGTCCCGAGTGCGGCGCAGCCATCAGACTATCGCTGGTGAATGTTTCCTCCAACTCTGCCATGCCTGTCTTTTGGCATCGAGATACCGCGTGGATCAATCGTCTAACCCGCGCCCTCGGTTGGTGGTGTCTCACCGTACCGATTGTTGCCATGCTGGTTTGGGTGGCCCATTGGGTATATGCGCAGTGGTATTACAGTGACAAAATCCTGTTATCCACACTTGTCGTTTTGTTGATGCTAAGCCAACTGTTGTTGGGACTGATCACATGGTTGGTGACGAGCATGCCTCAGGGCGAAGCGCATACACTACCACGCACCTGGCATCGTCGGTGCCAGATCTGTCGATGCATGATTCTGTTGCGTAGCGGCATCTGGCTCTGGCTTTATGTGAAAGGCGCCACAGAGAGTGATGCGTTTTACTCCTTTGTGGACAACTACTACCGTGACTTGTTCTCCGGGTATATTCTTATCGATACGCTGTTTCTGATCTTTATCGCGGAGTGGTGTGTGCAGTGGACTTATCTTTTGTTTCTTGCACCACTGTCACAACGTCTGACATCCGGGGGTTCATCGCTTTGGCATCTGTCCAAAACGTTCGGCTTGATTGTCTTGGTGTTTCTGATCGCCTGGTGTCTGACGGGAGGTGTGATATGGGGCGATCTCTACCCGGAAGGTGTCACGCTTCAATACGAAATTGCCGCCGCTGCACAAGCGATGAGTGTTCTACTTGGGATCATCTGGCTGGCGTGGATTTACGCCCTGACCTGGATGCTGTGGCGCACGCTGCGGCGGTTCAAAATAGTGTCCACCTGAGTTTGACTTGAATTTCTCTCCGCGCTCTCCGCGGCCTCCGCGAGACACTGTCTTTCTCCGCTTCACACGATCGTCTGGCGCAACTGGGCCAGTTCGCTGCGGGCTTTTTCGTTGCCGTCGGCGGCGGCCAGTTTCAAGCCCTCGTCCAGCACAGCCTTGGCCTCCTGCGTGCGGAACTGGCGGCAGAGGTGCTGGGCTTTCTGGTAGTAGGCGTAGTGATAGTGGGGATCGTGCTCGATGACCCGGTCCAGCCAGGCGACGGCCTCCTCGGGGCGGCCAAGCTTGGCGTACTCCAGGGCGATCATGTACAGCAGGTCCACGTCGCCGGGCTCGGCGGCCAGCAGCTTCTGAAGTTGTTCGAGGCGGTCCGGCATGGGGTTTTCGGTTAGACAGGATAACAGGATGGACAGGATCAACAGGATTTCCAACCCAAGTTTTTATCCTGTTGATCCTGTCCATCCTGTAAATCCTGTCAAAACCCGATAAACTGGTGCCCATGAAGATCGGCGTGATCAGCGATACGCACGATCGGCTGCCCACCTTTCGCCGGGCGGTGGGGATGTTCCGGCGGATGAAGGTGGATGCGATCTTTCATGCCGGTGACTACGTGGCGCCGTTCGCTGCCAAAGTCATCAGCCCGGCTGAGCTGCCCATTCCCACCCATTGCATCTTCGGCAACAACGACGGTGAACGGGCCGGGCTTAAGAGCGTGCTGCCCAACCTGGTGGACGGGCCGTACAAGATCGAACTGGGCGGGCGGGCCATGGTGATGCATCATTTCTTCGACTGGCTCAAGCCGGCGGACCTGGCCGGGGCAGAGCTGGTGATCGGCGGACACGATCATTTACCGTCCATCACCCGGCGCGAGGGCAAGTTATGGGTCAATCCCGGCGAGTGCTGCGGCTGGCTGCACGATCGCTGCACGGTGGCGGTGGTGGACCTGGACAAGCTCGAAGCGCATCTGGTGGATGTGCACGAATGAGAATCGCGGTCCGATAGTCCCTGCTAAATGTGGTTTTTCCTGATGGACGTGATATGTCAGCGTCTATAGATTCGCTCTGATCCGGTCGATCCTTGATGGAGACAGCCCTAAAGAGGGGGGGAGTCCATGATTCGTCGCGCCATGCCAGAGACCACGTCGTCTTTACCCGGTGGGTCCAAGCGAGAACGATCACCGTCGGTGCGTCGTTTCGTAGCCCGCCAGCCCATTTTCGATCGCCAGCAGAAGGTGTTCGGCTACGAACTGCTGTTCCGCAGCGGCATGGAGAACGCCTACTCGGCGACGGATGGTGAACTGGCCACGGCCCGGGTGATCCATGACGCGCTGAACATCATCGGACTACGCCACCTGGTGGGGGAGGCGGTGCCCTTCGTGAATTTCCCGGCTGCCAGCCTGGTCCGCAACGACTTCAAGTTGCTGCCGCCCATGAGCGTGGTCGAAGTGCTGGAGACCGTCGAGCCGACGCCGGAGGTGATAGACGCCTGCCGCGAGGCCAAGCAGAAGGGTTATGTGCTGGCGTTGGATGATTTCGTCTACAGCCCCGGTTACGAGCCGTTGATCGAGATGGCGGACATCATCAAGATTGACTTCATAGCCAATCCCACGCGCAAGCAACGCGAGATGTTCATCAGCGGTTTCCATCGCCGCAACACCTGTCTGCTGGCCGAGAAGGTCGAAACCTACCGCGACTATCAGGAAGCGATGGAGCTGGGCTATGGCTACGCCCAGGGTTACTTCTTCAGCAAGCCCAACATCCTCAGCGCCCGCGACATCCCCGCCTTCAAGCGCAACTATCTGATGTTCCTGGCGGAAGTCAGCCACCCCGAGATTGACTTCGATCGCCTGGAGAACGTGATCAAAACTGAGGTGTCGCTGTCCTACAAGCTGCTGCGTCAGCTCAACTCCGCTCATTTCGGGTTCAGCAGCCGCATCGAATCGGTCAAGCACGCCATGCTGCTGCTGGGTGAGATCCAGTTGCGCAAATGGGCGGCCCTGGTGGCAGTGACCTGTCTGGCGGAGGACAAGCCGGCCGAGCTGACCCGGGCCACCATGGTGCGGGCCCGTTTCTGCGAGTTGTGTGCCGACGACCTGAAGCTGCCGCAGCGCAGGTTTGACCTGTTTCTGCTGGGCATGCTTTCCATGCTGGACGCGGTGCTGGACCAGCCGCTGCACGAGGCTCTGGAGCAGATTGCGCTGCCGTTCGACGTCAAGACGGCCCTGTTGGGCGGCCGCACCGCCTTGTGTGATCTGCTCCAACTGGTCAAAGCCTGCGAGCAGGGCGATCTGGAGTTGCTGGAGACGCTGGCTGGTGCCCTGGAGATCATTCCCGACCATGTCGCGGAGCATTACGCTCAGGCCATTCGCTGGACCAACGAGGTCTTCGACAGCCAGCCCGACTGATCAGTCGCAGCGCCCGTTTTTCATCTGCCGGCAAAACCGCTAACATCTGCCCGTTTTAGCTGCGATTCTGTCACCACCACCGGATGAGTCCAACCGCTGGACCGCCATCCCTACAGGCCCTGCACGCTATGCCCCGACGCGACGACCTGCACAGCATCCTCATCATCGGCTCCGGCCCCATCGTTATCGGTCAGGCCTGCGAGTTTGACTATTCCGGCACCCAGGCCTGCAAAGCCCTGCGCGAAGAGGGCTATCGCATCGTCCTGATCAACTCCAATCCGGCCACGATCATGACCGATCCGCAGACCGCGGACCGCACCTACATCGAGCCGATCTGCCCCGAAGCCGTCGAACGCATCCTCGAAGCCGAGAAGGCAGCCGGCACCCCGGTCGATGCCCTCCTGCCGACCCTCGGCGGGCAGACCGCCCTCAACTGCGCCTGCCAGCTCTATGACAGCGGCGTCCTGGAAAAATTCGGCGTCGAGATGATCGGCGCCACCCGCGAAGTGATCTATCGGGCTGAAGATCGTGAGCAGTTCGACCAGACCATGCAGTCCATCGGCCTGCGCACCGCACGCCACGGCATCGCCCACAACATGGATGAAGCCTGGGCCGTGCTGGATGAGGTACAGCTTCCCGCCATCATTCGGCCGGCCTTCACCCTCGGCGGCACCGGCGGCGGCATCGCCTACAACCGGGAAGAGTTCGAGGACATCGTCCGCCGCGGACTTGACGCCTCCATGACCAGGCAGGTGCTCATCGACCAGTCGCTGATCGGCTGGAAAGAGTACGAACTGGAAGTCATGCGCGACAAGGACGACAACGTCGTCATCATCTGCTCCATCGAAAACTTCGACCCCATGGGCGTGCACACCGGCGACTCGATCACTGTCGCCCCCGCCCAGACCCTGACCGACAAAGAGTATCAGCGCATGCGCGACGCCTCGCAGGCCATCATCCGCGCCATCGGCGTCGAGACCGGCGGGTCCAATATCCAGTTCGCCATCGACCCCCGCAACGGTGAGATGGTGGTGGTGGAGATGAACCCTCGTGTGTCGCGCTCCTCCGCTCTGGCTTCCAAGGCCACCGGCTTCCCCATCGCCAAGATCGCCGCCAAGCTGGCCATTGGCTACCAACTGTGGGAACTGCCCAACGACATTACCGGCAAAACCGTCGCCTGCTTCGAGCCCACCATCGACTACGTCGTCACCAAGATTCCTCGCTGGACCTTCGAGAAATTCCCCGAAGCTGACGAAACGCTGACCACGCAGATGAAGAGCGTGGGCGAAGCGATGAGTATCGGCCGCACGTTCAAAGAGTCGCTCCAGAAGGGCATCCGCTCCATGGAGTTGAAGCGCTTCGGATTCGGGCTCGACGGCAACGACAAGTGGCTGGCTGCCCTGCGTGCCGGCGGCACCGATTATCCGATCGAGGAATCCAAGCTCACGCGCAAGCTTACCGTGCCCTGCCAGGGGCGGCTGTACTACATCCGCTATGCCATGAAGATGGGCTACAGCATCGAGCAACTGTTCGAGTTGACGCACATCGATCCGTGGTTCCTCGATCAACTCAAACAATTGGTGGACTTCGAAGCCGAGCTGTTCGCCCGCAAATCGCTGGATGAAGTGGATGCTGAGTTGATGTGGCGAGCCAAGCAGCTTGGCTATAGCGACCCGCAACTGGCGCAGTTGTACGAAGGTCAGATCAGCACCGACACGATTCTGAAAGTGCGTGCCCGCCGCAAGTCGCTGGGCGTCGAGCCGGTGTACAAACTGGTGGACACCTGCGCCGCCGAGTTTGAAGCCGCGACGCCGTACTATTACTCGACCTACGAGAAGCCCTACGCCCGCGCGGCGGAGGGCGATTCATCGCCCGTCCCCGACGACGAAATCCGCGTCAGCGATCGCAAAAAAGTCGTCATCCTCGGCGGCGGCCCCAACCGCATCGGTCAGGGCATCGAGTTCGACTACTGCTGCGTGCAGGCTGCCTTCGCCGCCAAGGAAATGGGCTTTGAAGCGGTGATGGTCAACTCCAACCCGGAGACGGTCAGCACCGACTACGACACCAGCGACCTGCTCTTCTTCGAGCCGTTGACGCTGGAAGACGTGCTCAACCTCTGCGAACGATTGAACGGCAAGCCACTTGGTCAATCGGGTGGTCTGCTGCACGGCGTGATCGTCCAGTTCGGCGGACAGACCCCGCTCAACCTCGCCCACGGTTTGCAAAAAGCCGGCGTGCCCATCATCGGCACCAGCGTTGAATCCATCGATCGCGCCGAGGACCGCGAACACTTCGCCCAGATGCTCACCGAGCTGAACATTCAGCAGCCGGCCAACGGCATCGCCCGCAACGTCGATGAAGCGATCGCCATCGCCAATCGTCTGACTTACCCCGTGCTGGTGCGCCCCAGCTTCGTGCTCGGCGGCCGGGCCATGGAAACGGTCTTCGACGACGAACAGTTGCGCAAGTACATGGCCATGGCCCTGGGCGCTTCCGACCTGCGCGACGTGCCCATCCTGGTCGATAAGTTCCTCTTCCAGGCCACCGAGTGCGATGTGGACGTCATCGCTGACTTCGGGTATCGGGTATCGGGTATCGGGTATCGGGAAGATCAGTCCCATGCCACCGGTTCCAAACCCGAAACCCGATACCCGATACCCGATACCCGCGCTCTTATCTGCGGTGTCATGGAGCACATCGAGGAAGCGGGCATCCACAGCGGCGACTCGGCCTGTTCGCTGCCGCCGTATTCGCTCTCGCCGAAGATCGTCGAACAACTGAAGGTGCAATCCCGCGCCATGGCCGAGGCGTTGCAGGTGCGCGGCCTGATGAACGTGCAGTACGCTATCAAGGGCGACCAGATCTACGTCATCGAGGTCAACCCCCGCGCCTCACGCACCGTGCCGTTCGTCAGCAAGGCCACCGGCATCTCGTGGGCCAAACTGGCCGCCAAGGTGATGATCGGCGCTTCGTTGCAGGAGCTCGGCGTCACCGCGGAAGTCACGCCCAAGCACTGGTCAGTCAAGGAATCCGTCTTCCCCTTCAACAAGTTCCCGGGGGTGGACGTGATCCTGGGCCCGGAGATGCGCTCGACCGGCGAAGTGATGGGCATCGACGCCAACTTCGCCCACGCTTTCGCCAAGAGCCAGATCGCCGCCGGCACCAGACTGCCCACCGAAGGCAAAGTCTTCCTCTCCGTGCGGGCCAATGACAAACCGGCTGTGCAGGGCATCGCTCGCCGCCTGGTCGATCTGGGCTACGAGGTGATCTCCACGCAGGGCACGCACGATTTTCTCAAGCAGCACGGCATCACCACCACGCTCATCCGCAAGATCAGCGAGGGCCGCCCCAACGCGGTGGACCTGATCAAGAACGGCGAGCTGGCCATGATCTTCAACACGCCCACCCGCAAGGGAGCCGGCACCGACGAAGGCAAGCTCCGCGCCACCGCCACCCGCTTCGGTGTGCCCATCGTCACCACACTGACTGCCGCCACGGTAGCCGTGCAGGCCATGGCCGCCTTGAAAGCCGGCCGCTACGGCGTGCGTGCCCTTCAGGAATACTTCACTTCCGACGGTTCGGCCGGCAAGTAGTCCGTCGCGTGCGAGGCGCACTGGCCTCGGTCGGCGAACTCTGTCGCATGCTGCCTGCAAACCAGGAAATGGGGCATGGCATTCGTATGCCCCGACGTCCGCGGCCGCATCACGTTTGGTGATGGATCATACGAATCGCATGCTCAATATGCGTGCTCAACCGC
>CAYYGM010000114.1:0-14781 GCA_964471555.1 uncultured Phycisphaeraceae bacterium | reverse complement strand
TCCCTCAACCCGATTCTCTCAAATTGACTGGTACGAAGATCGGGAAGGGGTCAGTCAGCTCGCCCGTCGTAGCATCCATCAGCCACAAGTCACGACCGGCCCTTACTGCTAATGCCTTAGAATCTGGACGCCAAACATAGTCATAGTAGTTCGCGGCTCCCCAGCTCTCAGTAAAGGTGGCGGGTAAGAAATCAAGGGTTTCTGTCTTCCCAATGGTGCCGACCTTCATTACCGCACGACTGCTACACAATGGCTCGAAGCCTTGGGCTGTAGGTACTTCCTGATAATGAATTTCAAGAAATGTAATCTTCTGGCCATTGGGGGAGGGTGTGTAAAATGCAAACTCCGTATAGTCCTCAACCCTTTGCACCGCTGGCTGTGCCCATGTAGCTACTGCCATTGTGGCCGCTAACCCCGTGACTACAAGCAAACAGCTATAATTCGTCTTCAATGTCTTTTCCTCAAACAGGAATGGTATACGCATAACCTCCAACCAACCCGGCAGTTCCATTGCGCGGACAGTCCTCATGGCCCATGGTTTCTAATGCGTACCTCCTGCCTCAAAAATCATCGCACCAGCGATAGGCGTCGATGAGTTTCTGTTCGCCTTCCTTGCCGTCCTGGCTTAGGCCGTGCTCCATGCCGACGATGCCGGTGAAGTTTTTCTGGTGCAGGTGGGCGAAGATGTTGCGGTAGTTGATTTCGCCGGTGAGCGGTTCCTTGCGGCCGGGGTTGTCGCCGAGCTGGAAGTAGGCGATGTGTTTCCAGGCCAGGTCGATGTTGGGGATGAGGTTGCCTTCGGTGACCTGCTGGTGATAGAGGTCGTCGAGGATTTTGCAACTGGGGGAGTTGACCGCTTCGCAGATCATGTAGGCCTGGGGGATTTTGCTGAGGAACATGCCGGGGTGGTTGGTCCAGGGATTGAGCGGTTCGAGCACCATGGTCAGGCCGGCCGGCTCGCAGATTTCGCACATGGCGCGCAGGCAGTCGATGACGTTGGCGGTCTGGTAGTCCCACTCGAGGTTGTTGACGAAAGGCCCGGGCACGACAGTACACCATTTGGCGTTGACGCGTTTGGCGACTTCCACGGCTTTGCGGGCGCGGTCCTGGAGGGTTTTGAAAGCGTCGGGGCCGCCCTTGACGTAGATGGGTTCTTTCCATTCGGCGTCGGCGACGAACACGCCCATCTCCATTCCCAGTTCGTTCATGGCGGCAGCGATCTTTTCCTGTTCGTCGATCGGCCGCTTCATCATGTTGTTGTCTTCCCAGGCGCGGAAGCCGACGTCGTGGGCGAAGCGAAGCTGGTCGATCAGGTCATCGCCGGCATGGTTCTTGAACATGCCGAAGTGGGGTGCGTATTTGAGCTTGAACGGCGGCTGGGGCATGGCGTTCTCCTGATCGGAAGATTGTTCTGCGTTGGCGCTGAGGGCGAGGCCCGCGGCGGAGGCCAGGGAGGCGGCCAGGAAACTGCGGCGGTCGATCATGACGGGTTCTCCAAGGATGGGGCAGTGTGGGGTTCTTCTGCCGGTTGAGTCGCAAACCAGACCCGGACCTGGGGGTAACTGCGGGCGAGCAGCGCCTGGTAATCCTGCGGCACCATGATAGTGCCAAGCGTGGCCAGCGGGTCGGCGGTGAGTCCGGTAGGGGCGACGATGAGGCAGGTGCGGTGGGTTTGCGTGGGCTGTGCGGTGCGGGGGTCGATGATATGGCCGAAGCGGCGGTGGTTGATGTCGGTGTATTGCACGGTGTCGCCGGAGATGGCAGCGGCGCAGTTGGCAAGGCGCAGTTCGGGAAGCTCGTCGGATTCGGGGCGGACGAGCCAGCCGGAGGTTTCTTGTGGGGTAGAAGAAGAAATTTCCGGGGGCGGGGGGGGCGGATCGGCGAAGACCATGTCGCCGCCGGCCTCGAACATGGCGCGGTTCAGGTGATGTTCACGCAACACGAGCAGAGCCTGATCGCCGACATAGCCCTTGGCGATGGCGCCGAGGTCCAGTTGCATGCCGGGGCGCAGCAAATGGACGGTGTGGCGCGTTTCGTCGAGCTTCATGAGTTGGTAGCCGACGAGTTGCTGGGCGGCGAGCAGGGCATCGGGGTCGGGCAGTTGATGCTCAGCCCGGGCTTTGCGCCAGAGACGGATGAGTGGGGCGGCAGTGGGATCGAGCAGGCCGTCGGATTGTTCAGCCAGTCGCTTGGCGGCTGCGAGCACGGTGAACAGGTCATCGCTGACAGGCACCGGGTCGCCGCCGGCCTGACGGACCAGTTGCGAGAGTTCTGAATCAGGTTCGTAATCCGAGAGAATCTGATTCAACTGGGCGATGCGCTTGAATGCAGCCCGACAGGCGGCGCGGCCGGTCTGCTCGTTGGGGGCGTAAACCCGCAGGTGCACGGGCATACCCATGTGAACCTGCGTGACCTCCACCAGCACGAGCGGGTTGGTTGCATAAGCGTTGACGGTGAATGCGGTAAGCACTACGATCGCAGTTAGAAAATGAAAGATCGAAGTGCGATCATTCATGTTCGTCATGTTAGTGGCCGTGCCTGTCCGCGGCAATGTTTTGGTACTGGTTCACTTGGGGTGCCACCCCCGCGTGCGGGTGTGCCTGGTGGTTCGCACGGCCGACGCGCGGCCGTGGCACCCATCAAAGTGAATGACGACCAATGTGTTGGTACCCGACCATGCGGCGGCGGCACTCCATGAAGAAAAAGCTGGCGATCGTTGTGGTGGTGTTGATTGCGTTGGGCGGATTGGTCTATCTGCTGATCCCCAACCAGCGCGATGAAGCCAAAGACCTGACATCGATGCAGATCAGCGAGAGCGATGGTGCTGCTCAACCCGTGGCGGCAAGTCCCGATGCGCTGCAGTTGGGCATGTCGGCGAAGAACACGCGGGTGGATTTTTCCTGCGCCAAGACGGTGGCGGGTAAGACGCTGGTCGTGCGAGGCGGATGGAGCGAGCGCTTCGGCAGCGAGATTGAAGGCACGCTCGGGGTCGATCCCGACACACACGAACCGTTGACGATGCAGGCCAGGGTGCGCATCGACAGTTTGTGGTCCGAGCACGACATGTTGACGACCGCGTTGTTGACGATGGGTTTCTTTCGGCCGAAGGAACATCCGTGGGCGACGTTCGAGGGAAGTTTCACGCCGGATGAAAGCAGCGGGGCGGGTGCGTACCAGGTGGCTGGTGATTTCCAACTTAACGGCATCACCAAGCGCATCGAATTTCCCGTGACTGCGCAGGTCAGTGACGAGGCGATCGGGATCACCAGTGCGTTCAGTCTGGATCGCAAAGCGTTTGATGTGCTGTTCAAAGAGGAAGGCGCGTTCGGGCTGCTGACCGATGCGGACATTGCGGACATGGTGGCAGTCAAGTTGCAGATTGATCTGCCTTTTGCCGGCGAATCATCGCAGGGGGCGCCCCCGGAATTGGGTCAGACAAAGCAACCCGCGCAACAGGCGCAGCTTGACGTGGCGGATTGGCCGGCGACGTTTACTGAGATGATTCCCTCCACGCAGGTGCAGTTCGAGATGGTGCTGGTGCCGGGCGACAGTGCGACCGGGGCGCGGCCGTTCTATATCGGCAAGTGCGAGGTGACCTGGGATGAGTTCATGCCGTGGGTGATGGGCAACGACCTGGCGGACGAAGCGGAGGTGGGGCAGGAACGTGCGTTGAAGCTGCGGCCGAGCGCTCCCTACGGCAGCGTCGATCGCAACTTCGGCACCTATCAGCGCCCAGCCCTGGGCATGTCGCAACTGGCTGCCAATCTTTACTGTCAATGGCTAAGCAAACAGACCGGCCACACCTATCGACTGCCCACCGAACAGGAATGGGAACACGCCTATGCGGCCGGTGGCGGTGATCCGCATGCAGCCCTGTCCGATGACGAGGCAGAGCGCGTGGCGACTTACGAGGAAAACTCCTGGAACGACAGCATTGGCGACTGGGCTACGACCAAAGTCGGTCAGCGCGAGCCCAATGAGTTAGGTATTTACGACATGGCCGGCAATGTCGCTGAGTGGGTCACCGACACCGGTGACGAACAGGTCGTGCGCGGCGGCCACTTCGAATCCCCCGCCGGCGATCTGGTCGTCGGCCGCATCATTGAAGACCAGGAAGAATGGAATCGCGATTATCCCAATGACCCCAAGAGTCAATGGTGGTATGTTAACGCTCGTTGGGTAGGCTTCCGCCTCGTCTGCGACGCCCCGCCCCCGCACACATCCAAATGAAGGGAAAGCATCATGAGCAACCAGCCATCACAGGATCACGAAGGCAACCGGGGCGTGTCGCGCAGGACGTTTCTGCAAAGCTCTGCTGCGGCCGCAGCCATGACGGTCATCCCCGGCTGGATGGGATCCACAGCATATGCCCAGAGCGGCGGCACGGTGCTCAAGCTGGCGCTGGTCGGTTGCGGCGGGCGCGGCAAGGGTGCGGTGGGCAACGCGATCGAAGCGGCCGGGCAACTGGGCATCCAGGCCAAGGTGGTGGCGGTGTGCGATTACTTTGCCGATCGCACGAATGAAGCCGGCGACAAGTTTGAAGTGCCGCAGGATATGCGTTTTGTTGGCACGCTGGGCTATCAGAAAGTCATGCAGGTGGAAGCGGACGTGGTGATCCTGGCGACGCCGCCGATCTTCCGCCCGGTGCATCTGGCCGCCGCGGTGGCCGCCGGTCGCAACGTGTTCATGGAGAAGCCGGTGGCGGTCGATCCGGTTGGTTGCCGACAAGTCATGGCGCTGGCTGACGAAGCCAAAGCCAAGGGCCTCAACATTGTTGCCGGCACGCAACGCCGCCACGAGATCAAGTACCTGCAATTCGCCAAAGCCGTCGAACAAGGCGCCATCGGCACCATCGTCAGCGGACAGATCTACTGGTGCCAGTCGCGGCTCTGGTACAAGGCACGCGAGGAGAACGACTCCAACAACGATTACCTGGTGCGCAACTGGGTCAGCTTTCTGGAAATGTCCGGCGACCACATCGTCGAGCAGCACGTGCACCAGATCGACCTGGCCAACTGGTTCCTCGGCCGCCCGCCGGTCTCAGCCGTGGGCATTGGTTCGCGAGCGCGGCGCGTCACGGGCAATATGTACGACCAGTTCAGCGTGGAATTCGACTACGGCGAAGGCTGCTCCATTCACTCGATGTGCCGCCAGATCAGCGGTTGCTGGAACCGCGTGGACGCTCAGTTTGTCGGCACCGAAGGCCGCACGTGGGACAACCGCCGCATCGCCCGTTACGACAAGAAGGAGATTGCACTGGCGGACATCGACAGCGGCAATAAGCCATACGTGCAGGAACACGTTGATCTGCAGAAGGCCATCCTTAACGGCCCGACGGTCAACGAAGCGCGACAGGTTGCCGAGTCCACCATGTCCGGCATCATGGGCCGCATCGCCGCCTACACCGGCAAGCAGGTGACCTGGGATGATCTGATGAACAACAAGGGCAGCGCGTGGTACAACCTGGCGCTCGCGCCGGCGCCCAAGGACTTTGAAGCTGGTGACGTGCCCGTGCCGCAGGAAGATGTGGTGCCCGTACCGGGAGAGTAACGGGCCGATCCAAAGCGGGTTGCATGGATTTACCTTCAACCTTGTCTGGTGGTTGGGCGGTATCCTGCGCACGGTGATGTGTGGTGCCGCAGCCGGGAAGAAATGCGACGCCAATTACACTAAAATGATGCACGATCTGCGGTGATGTCGGATGGTGCGGTGGTCGCTGGCTCGTGCGCCCGCCATGAACGGAAGGGTATATGAAGTTCGACGGTTACCAAACCGAAGGCTTTTACGACGAGTTGATGGATCATGCGGGCAGCCCGCGGCCGGGTGCGAAGCTGCTGGTGCAGCGCATCGAATCGCTGCCGCCGGGCGATCTGATCCAGCGACAACAGGCAGCCGAAGCGGCCCTGATGAACCTGGGCATCACCTTTGCGGTCTACGGCAACGAGCAGGGGGCGGAAAAGATCTGGCCCTTCGACATCATCCCGCGCATCATCGAGCCGAACGACTGGCAACATATCCAGACCGGTCTGGAACAGCGCATCAAAGCCCTGAACCTGTTCCTTGATGACATCTATCACGATCAGAAGATTCTCAACGACGGCATCATCCCACGCGATCTGGTGGAGTCAGCCAGTTCGTTTCGGCGCCAGTGCATCGGTCTCAATCCACCGGGCGGCGTCTGGTGCCACGTCACCGGCACGGATTTGGTGCGCGGCGATGATGGCACGATCTTCGTGCTGGAGGACAATCTGCGTTGCCCGTCGGGCGTCAGTTATGTGCTGGAGAATCGTCAACTGCTCAAGCGCACGTTCCCGCGGGTATTTGAAGCCTCGCGCGTGCGGCCGGTCAACGATTATCCCGATCGCCTGCTCAAGACCCTGCAGCACGCCAGCCCACACCACCAGGAGAATGTCAATGTCGTGGTGCTGACGCCCGGTATCTACAACTCTGCGTACTTTGAGCATTCTTACCTGGCCCAGCAGATGGGCGTGGAACTGGTCGAGGCCCGTGACCTGGTGGTCCACGAAGGCTATGTGAAGATGCGGACGACCAAGGGGCTGGCCCGGGTTGATGTGATCTATCGGCGAATCGACGACGACTTTATCGATCCGCTGGCTTTCCGCAGTGACTCCGTACTGGGCGTGCCGGGATTGTTCGAAGTCTATCGCAATGGCCGGGTGACCCTGGCCAATGCTCCCGGCACCGGTGTGGCTGACGATAAAGTCATCTACGCCTTCGTGCCTCAAATGATCCGCTATTACCTGGGCCAAGAGGCCATCCTGCCCAACGTACCCACGTACCTGTGCTGGCAGGATGCGGACCGCCGGTACGTGCTGGAGCACCTGGATCAACTGGTGGTCAAGGCCGCCAATGAATCGGGTGGTTACGGCATGCTGGTGGGGCCGCACGCCACGGCTGAGCAGCGCAGCGAGTTTGCCAAGAAGGTCGAAGCGACCCCGCGCAACTACATCGCCCAGCCGGTGGTGAACCTGTCGCGCGTGCCGGTGATCGCCGGCGACCACTTCGAGGGGCGGCACGTTGATCTGAGGCCCTACATTCTTTATGGGCAGGACATCTATGTGCTGCCTGGTGGTCTGACACGGGTGGCTTTGCGCAAGGGCTCGCTGGTGGTCAATTCCTCCCAGGGCGGCGGCAGCAAGGACACCTGGGTCGTGGACGCAGCGGACTATCCGCCTTCGGTGCAGCAAGGGAACTGACAGATGCTCAGCCGCGTAGCCGACTCGATTTACTGGATGTGCCGCTACGTGGAGCGGGCTGAGAACATCGCCCGCTTCATCGATGTGAATCTGCACATGCTGCTGGATGTGCCCACAGCCCGGGAGCACCAGTGGGTTCCGCTGATCAGCGTCACCGGCGATCGTGAGGCGTTCAGCCAGCGCTATGACAGCGCGGGCCAGGCCAATGTGGTGCGCTTCCTGACCTTTGATCGACAGAATCCCAACTCCATCTTCTCCAGCATGTGGCAGGCGCGTGAAAATGCCCGCAGCGTGCGCGAGGTGATCTCCTCGGAAATGTGGGAGCAGATCAACCGTTCTTACCTGATGCTCAAAGATGCCGACGCCACCGCCCGTATCGTCGAGGATCCGGCTGGTTTCCTCAGCCACTTCAAGAAAGCCTGTCACCTGTTCAGCGGCACGATGGACGCCACCATGACCCACAGCGAAGGCTGGCACTTCGGCCGCATGGGCAAGCTCATCGAGCGGGCGGATAAAACCTCACGCATTCTCGACGTCAAATACTTCATGCTGCTGCCCCTGGTCGATTACGTCGGGTCGCCCTATGACACCCTGCAATGGACAGCCCTGCTCAAAAGCGCCAGCGCCTTTGAGATGTATCGCAAGCAGCATCGGGCCATCACTCCCGAAGGCGTGGCGGACTTTCTAATCCTTGACTGCGATTTCCCCCGCTCCATCCACTATTGCATCATCAAGGCTGAGGAATCGCTGCATGATGTCACAGACACCCCCCTCGGTGAGTTCACCAACCGTGCCGAGCAACGCCTGGGCCGGCTCAGTGGTGAGCTGAATTATGCCGACATCGGCGAAATCATTGCCGGCGGACTGCACGAATATCTTGACAACCTCCAGGCCCGCCTCAACGACGTCGGGTCGGCCATCCACGAAACCTTCTTCGGTCTCGCCCCTCTCGCCGACACCGCTTGACAACAGGTGCACCACCATGACCTTCTGCCTCGGCATGAAAACCCGTGATGGGCTGATCGGCATCGCCGACACCCGTGTCACCACCGGCACCGAACGCATCACCGCCCGCAAGGTCTCCATCCATCAGCACGGCAATCACTCCATGTTCCTGATGACCTCCGGCCTGCGCTCGGTCCGTGACAAAGCCCTGACCTACTTCGACGAGGTGCTGGAAAGGAAGGACAAAACCTTCGATAAGCTCTACCAGGCGGTCAACGCCTTCGCCGACCAGGTTCGCCGCGTCGCCAGCGAGGATAAACAGGCCCTGGCGGAAACCGGCCTGCCCTTCAACCTCTACTCCATCATCGGCGGCCAACTGGAAAACGACCCCGAGCACAAACTTTTCCTGCTCTATCCCCAGGGCAACTGGGTCGAGGTGGCGCACGGCACGCCTTATTTCGTCATCGGCGAATCGACTTACGGCAAACCTTTGCTCGACCGCGCCCTGCGCTATGATTCGCCCCTCGATCTGGCCGTCAAGATCGGCTTCCTGGCCTTCGACGCCACACGCACCAGTGCCACCGATGTGGATTTTCCCATCGACATCGTCCTTTACCGACGCGACACATTCCACATCACCGAACAGCGTTATGAACGCGATCAGTTGGTCGCCCTGTCCGAGTGGTGGCAACAGCGGATCGTCGAGTCGATTCGCAACGCACCAGCACCCTGGGTCGCCGACGTGTTATCTCAACAGCCTTTGCGCTTGCAGAGACCTCATGATTCTGCGCATCCGGCATAAACTTGAGTACGCTTACGATCGCCCGGTCTTCATCGAGCCGACCACCATTCGCCTGCGCCCACATTGTGATTGCACGCAGAAGCTGATCGATTTTGCACTCCGTATCTCGCCGGAGCCGGCCGGCCGCAGTGAATGCATCGATATGCACGGGAACGTGGTGACCACCGTCTGGTTTAATGATCAGCATGATCACATGAATATCGAGGCCAATTCCACGGTCCAGCCGCTGCTGGAAAATCCCTTCGATTACCTGATCACCGATCCCAACGTGTTTACGTTGCCCATGTGCTACGCGGAGTCCAGCCGGGCGGCCCTGGCTCCTTACCTGGCGCGGAACGCGCCCGAGCCGGCCATCGACCAATTGGCCCATCAACTGGCGCAGCGCTGCGGCGGCAGGACGATCGAGTTTCTTTCCAGCCTGACCGAAGAACTGCACGACCGCTGCCATAAGATCGTACGCCCCGATGGCGATCCCTTGCCCCCGGCCGAAACCCTGCGCCGCGGAGCCGGGGCTTGTCGCGACCTGGCGGTGTTGTTCATGGATGCCAGTCGGGCGATGGGGCTGGCTGCCAGATTCGTCAGCGGCTATCAACATCACGATCAGGCGTCGGCCGAGGACCGTGACATGCATGCCTGGGCCCAGGTTTATCTGCCCGGTGCAGGCTGGCGCGGTTACGATCCGTCCTGGGGTCTGGCTACAGCAGGCGCTCACATCTGCGTGGCTGCCGCTTCTCATCCCGCCGATGCTGCACCCACCTGCGGCACTTTCCGCGGCAGCCCCCGGGCATCGTCACTGCGCTTCGAGGTCAACATCCAGGCACAAGCCGACCCGTAGTGCAAACCCATTGCAACGGGAGCGTCCATCTCACGAACGATACCCACGAACGTAGTCCGTCGGCTTCGTGACACTTCGGTTGAATTGGGCCTGTGCTAACGTTTGGATACCGCAGTTAGTTTGAGTCCGTCGAGGCGCATGGCGGCGATCTCCAGGCCGAACACTTCCCAGCCCATGTTCATGCCGCCGATCTTGTAGTCCGCGAGGTTGTCGGAATCGAGGAAGCCGCGGCGGACCGCTTCCTTCAGGCCGGCGATGATGTGGGGCAGCAGGTCGCCGTCCAGCGTGTGCCACTGATGATCGCGCAGGTCGGAGATGTCGAAGGTTGCTGCCCCGACGCTGTAGATAAGCTTGCCGGTGCCGGCATCGCCGTTGACGTAATCGGGTGGAACGTCGAGGCGGGTGTCGAACAGGTGAATGCCGAACCAGTAGTAGTCGCCGAAGTGGGCGTCACCGGGTTTGAGTTTCTGGATGGTGAAATAGATGTCGAATTGGCTGCCGTGGATGTTGCGGTCGAAACCGGGCTTGATGTTGGGGTCGTCGTGAACGAGTTTGACGTTCAGATGGAAATTCAGGGTGCTGACATCCGAGAGCCAGGGGACGCGCTGGGCCCATTCCCCGCCGGGGGCTCCGATTTTCTGTTCCACCAGCAGGTGGGCCCAGGGTTGGCCGGGCTTGCGATAGACGCCGGCGTATTCGTTATCGCCGTTGATCGCCAGTTCCAGGTTGTAGTCAGCAGCCGCACTCGGGCCCAGGATCACGCGCTTCATCGGATCGGCCCACTGATACATGCCGTCGTCCAGCGCCTGACGCCCGGCATCGGCGAGCGTGGTTTTGCTGTTCCATTGTGCCAGGGACCAGAGTAGGGGAGCGCGAGCTGCGCCGGGGAATATCAACGCACCTTGCCCCTTGCCGCCGACGGGGTTCTTGACCTGCACGCCGCGCTGCAAGGAAGGATCGGGGATCAACTGAATCCCCCCGTCGGATTGCGCAAGGACACCCCGGGTTGAAAGTGCGAGGATCAGGCAGATGAATATTGCTCGAAACATGGGTGCACCATGGCAAGGATTTCAGGCCAGATCATTTTAATCGTGAATGCAATGGAGCGGTTCGTGCACAGGTTATTGCCAGATTTGGGAATGGGATATTTCTCGACACGCCGAAGGGTGCTCGATAAACTGGATAGACAAGTCCGGCCGAACCTGATCCATGGGGGTGTCACATGCGCTTGTCACGATTGCGGATCCTGCTGATGATCGTGGCTTTGATGACGCCTGTGTTCTGGGAGGCGCAGCATTGCGCCGGAGCCTGAGGCGGCAGGTCGCGATCGAGTATCTCGATCCGACGTTCGACCTCAGGGCAGGTCACCACCAGAAAGTTGACTCAAGCGGATCGCGATCGTTGTGAACAGTTGTTGAAGTTGGTTGAAAGCATGCTGCTGCAGGGTCGCCTGGAGATGGCCTATCGGTATGCCGTGCTGGCCGACTCGGTTGCGGGTTTCGATGCCGGCATGCGGGCTAACATCAAAGCCACCGCCGCCAAGGTCACCGAGGCTGCCAACGAGGTGCTCAAGCAGGCGGATCAGCTTTGCGACCAAGGCAAATACGCCGAGGCGATCGATCTGTATGCCAAGGTCTCAGGCCTGAAGCACATCCCCAGTTCCAGGGAAGCGCTGCGCAAGCTGGCCGATCTTCGCCGCAATCCAGCGGCGCAATCGAGCCTGCGCCAGATCCAGGCGATGCAGAAGCTGGAGCAGGTGCTGCACGCGATCGACTTGGAAGTGCTGGGCGTGGAGATCGTCACCGATGCACCGCAGGAAAGCGATGATCCTGCCAGGACGCCGGAGGCGGTCGAAGCGGTCACCGAGCCGGGCTTCGATCTCAAGACCACCGTCGCTGCCGCCGGGGTGATCGCCACCGAGCAGACCGAGCAGGCCGAACAGGCGGAAGATGACAGCCTGTCCGAAGTGGATCTTGCATTGTTGCTGGATACGCCCGACCGCATCAAATTCATCGACGGCCTGGATTCAATCGTCACCCACTACGGCGACACCAGCGCCGGACAGCGAGCCCAGACGCTGATCGATCAATTGCATGCCTGCGATCTGTTCATGAACGGCCTTGAAGAGTTTCGCATCAACAAGAAGGTTTCGGAATGCCTGTCCATGGCCCAGCAGTACGAGGAAGCTGGCATGAAAGACCAGGCGATTGAGCAATACCGCCTGGCCTATGAGACGGCCCCGGACAGCGAATCTGGCAGGGCAGCACACGCGGCGCTGGCACGACTGAAACGTTAAGACGGCGCGGTCGTCGGTCACGCAGATCACATCAAGTTCAGTGCCGGATCAAATTGCTGTGCTGCGCGCATGATCAGCGGCCAGCAGTGCTGCGCCCAACGCCCCGGTCATTTGCGGATCGGGAGACAGGGACAGCGGATGATCGATGGCCTCACTGAGCACGCGCTGCATGCCGCGGGTCCGCGCCACACCGCCGGTGAATACAGCCGGGGTGGTCAGACGGCGGCCGGCCATGGAGGCGATGCGGCGGGCGATGGCAAGCTGCACGCCGGCGGCAATGTCGCAGGGCGCTTGACCGCTGGCAAGCAAACCGACGATCTCCGTCTCCGCGAAGACGGCACACATGCTGGAGATCGTGGCTGGCTGTTTGCTGCCTTCCGCCAGTTGGCCAAGCTCGTTCAGATCGACGCCGAGCCTGCGGGCCACCAGTTCCAGGAAGCAGCCGGTCCCCGCAGCGCAGCGATCGTTCATGGTGAAATCTTCGACGCGCCCCTGGGCGTCCAGGTGAATCACCTTCGAGTCCTGTCCGCCGATCTCGATGATGGCCCGCGTGTCCGGCAAATGCTTCTGCACGCCGCGGGCATGGCAGGTGATTTCGGTGATGGCCTTGTCTGCGAAATCAAGCAGGTGACGGGCGTAACCCGTGGCGACGACGAAGCCGACGTCCTGCATCGTGTGCCCGGTCTCCTGCAACACCCGGTCCATCACCCGCTTGGCCTGGGCAGCCTGATCGGGGCTTGAGTCTTCCAGGCCGCTGGCCAGCACGCGCGGCTCCGTCCCGTTGACGGTGGTCAACAATACCACCTTGATGGCGCGTGAACCGGCATCGATACCTGCAACAATCATGATCGCCTCCGGGCACGCACCATTTCCATCAACGCTTCCAGGCGCGTCCGCAGCGCCGGCTCCACCGTATCACAGATCGGCGGTACTTCAATTTCCAGTACGGGCAGCCCAAGCTCCCGCTTGATCATCTTCCCGATCACATCGCCCTCGTAAGCACAATGGCTCGCCCCGGGAATGCGGCTGATGATGACCGCTTCGCTGGCATACTCTTTTGCCTGCTGACAGGCCCGTTCTCCACGATCGGCAGTTGTACCCACCATCGGATCGCCCAGGGCGCAACGGGCCAGTGCTTCGAAAGGCTCAAGATCATCGGGGATCGGCTCCAGGGCGTGACTGAGCATGTAGTCGCTGCCGGCAATGCGGCCGCCCACCTGCTCCAGCAGGTTCATCACCCGCAGGTCAGCCACGGGATTAATCCAGAACACCCGCACGGCGTCTTTCTCCAGGACACCGACACCGGCCTGCGATCGCTGCTGCACCTCGGCCAGCAACGCCTGGAGCACGGTCAGCGATTCGGGCTGATCTGAGCAGAAGTGGATGGCCAGCATTTCCGCGATCAACATCTCGAGTGCGGGCAACGGACAGGGATCGACGGTGTAAGCAAGGCGGCGCAGCTCGTGCAGCGTTTGCCGCACTTTGTTGGCTTGTTGAATGCCATGCTGCAGGCGCGACGCATCGAGTCGCTGGCCGGTCAGCCGTTCCAAGGCCCGGGCCACGCGGCGCAGCTCTCGGCTGACGAATGCCACCTGCTGCGGCGCTGCTGTGAAACCGGTCGGCAGCAACACGGTCGGCTCCCCGGGCGCCGGCGTGCGCCGCGGCGGGATCTCCCACCAGACGATGGGGTGACCTAGGCCCTCGATGCGCTGAGCTATGGCGGAAAAATCATCACACACCGCGCCCACGCTGCACAGCAGCATGTCGGGGATCGGGAAATGATTGCCCGTGACAAACGCTCCCGCCATGGCCCGCACGGGACAGAACGATTCATCCAGTCCCAGCGAATCCGCCACGCGCAACAGGCCATCGCTGTGCCGCATGACGCAGGGCGTCCACCACGCGCCGTCGGGATAGAACGCCACCACGTTGTCCAAGGCGTAAGCCAGCACGGGCACGGTGCCCAGGTCTTTCATGGTGCCGACGATGCACTTGCCGGCCACGCGGGCGGCATGCAGGCGATCTTCTTCGCTGAGCAGGAAGTTCCACAGGCGCAACGCAGCCGGCGAGTTGTCGAATTGCAGCTCGCGCAGGCGCAGGTCGCCATCCTGAACGTGGCGGCTGAGCGGACCACCGTAGGACGGCTCCGTCATGCCCGCACGACATAGTTCGCCATGGCGGCGATCCCATTGCTGCAGCGATATGACAGCAGGGGCGCTCATCTGTGCAACATCTCCATGAAGGCGGCAATCCGTCCCAGCGCACGTTGCGGGGCGCCCGAATCCACGTCGAGGTCCAGATCCAGCACGGGCACGCCGGCCGAGGCTTTGATTCGTGCCACCTCCGCATGCCAAAGATCACACCACAGGCTTCGTCGCAGGATCAACCCGCGCACGTGGCGATGCGCCACGCGCTCGTGCAGCCAGTGAAACAAACCGTCGTTGGGCCGCTGGCGAACGTGCGGCATGGCCAGATAGGCTGCGGCCAATGCCTCCAGGGGATCGTCAGTCAGCAGTTGCGGGTCGAAGGCCCTCGGCAATCCGCGCTCGCCGTAGTCGGTGGCGCGGCGACGCGCGACGATCGGGACGTACGCGGGCAGGAAGCCGTCGCCGACGCTCTTCGTCAGCGCGAAGCAGTGGTCGAAACCGCCTTCGTTCAGGTCGTCGAAGAAGATCCCACCCACCCC
>CAYYGM010000113.1:0-14974 GCA_964471555.1 uncultured Phycisphaeraceae bacterium | reverse complement strand
GGCCATTGGCGCTACGCTACCACGACCAGCCCGGTTGCGAGACACCTTTTGCCGATTATTCGCAGGAGAGGGAGCGAAACACTCACCCCGGAGGTGAAAATGTTGAAAATTGTTGTTTAGCGGGCGAGCTTGCTCGCCCTCACGCGGAGCAAGCTCCGCGGCTAAACGGGGAACAGGCCTACGAATTGGCCCGGCGCTCCTGGCGGCGGCGGTCGGCTTCCGACATCAGCACCTTGCGCATGCGCACGCTGTCAGGCGTCAGCTCGACCAGCTCATCTTCCTCGATGTATTCCAGGCAGGCTTCCAGGGACATGTCGCGGGCCGGGCGGACTCTCGTGGCGTCGTCGCTGCCGGTGGCCCGCATGTTGGACAGCTTCTTGTTGATGGTGAGATTGACGGTGATGTCGTTGTCCTTGCAGTGTTCGCCGACGATCTGGCCCTCGTAGACCTGGTCGCCTGGCCGCACGAAGAACACGCCGCGGTCGTACAGCCGGTCCAGCGAATAGGCGGTGACGCGACCGGTCTGCAGGGCGATCATCACGCCGGCCGCCCGTTTGGGCACGTCGCCGCGCAGCGGTTCGTAGCGCAGCAGGTTGTGGTGCATCACAGCCCGGCCCTGCGTGGCGTTGAGCATGCGTGAGCGCAGGCCGATCAGGCCCCGGGCGGGAATGGTGAACGCCATGTGCACGTAGTCGCCGCGCGGATCGATCGACACGATCTCCGATCGCCGCAGACACACCAGGGCCATCACGTCGTTCTGGCATTCGTGCGGACAATCGACCACCAGTTGCTCGATCGGCTCGCAGGTCTTGCCATCGATTTCCTTGTAGATCACGCGCGGCTTACCCACGCAAAGCTCGTAACCTTCCCGCCGCATCGTCTCCAGCAGCACGCCCAGGTGCATCAGTCCGCGCCCTGACACATCGAACTGCTCCGACGAATTACCGGGGGCCACGCGCAAAGCGACGTTGGATTGCAGCTCCGTTTCCAGGCGCGAGCCGATCTGGCGACTGGTGACGAACGTGCCTTCGCGCCCGGCGAATGGGCCGTCGTTGACGCGGAAGATCATGTTCAGCGTCGGCTCATCGATGGCCACCGACTTGAGCTTGCGGGGGTTGTCGGGGCAGGTGATGGTGTCGCCGATGTCCACTTTGTCCAGACCCACTACGGCACACAGATCGCCCGCTTCCACGCGCTGGGTTTCCTGCCGCGACAAACCTTCGAAGGCCAGCACCTGCAGCACTTTCTGCCTGGAGGTCTGGCCGTGGCGATCGATGACGGTGACCTGTTGGGCGGGGCGGATGTGGCCGTGATGCACGCGGCCGACGGCGATCTTGCCCACGTAGTCGCTGTAGATCAGCGAGCTGACCATCATGGCCAGCGAACCTTCACGGGCCGCCTCGGCTGCGCCCTGGCCTTCCCGTGCGTAGGGCGCGGGGATCTGCTGCACGATGGTTTCGAACAGGTCGCGGATGTCGGTCGGATGATCGTCGCCGAGCTTGCCGTGATCAGCGGTGGCCCAGCCGTCGCGGGCGGAGGCGTAGATGATGGGAAAGTCGAGGATGTCGTCGGGGGCATCCAGCTTGACCAGCAGGTCGAACACTTCGTTGACCACTTCGTCCGGCCGGGCGTTGGGTTTGTCGATCTTGTTGACCACCAGCACCAGCTTCAGGTGATGGCCCAGCGCCTTGCTCAGCACAAATCGCGTCTGCGGCATCGGTCCTTCAAAAGCATCGACCAGCAGCAGGGCCCCGTCGGCCATCGAGAGCACGCGCTCGACCTCGCCGCCGAAGTCCGCGTGTCCGGGCGTGTCGATCAGGTTGACCTTGTACGTGTTGCCGTCGAGCGATTTGTAGCTGACTGAGCAGTTTTTGGAGGTGATGGTGATGCCGCGTTCACGCTCGAGGTCGCCGGTGTCCATGATCAGGTGATGTTGGCCGCCGGCCAGTTTGTCGAGCTGCTCGTGGCGGAACATGCCCGATTGATAGAGCATCTGATCGGTGAGCGTGGTCTTGCCGTGGTCAACGTGAGCGATGACGGCAACGTTGCGGATGAACTGCGGAGCCATGATTGCACCGTGGGGAATGTTTCGAGGATCGAGCACCTGGGGCGGCAATTCGGGGCCGCAGCCTCAGCGAGCCCCGCATTGTAGCACAGACAGTGTGTCAACATCACAAGCAGGCGGTAGCGGGGGTGCCGCACCCGCGTGCGGGTGTGCCTGGTTTCTTGCACGGCCGACGCGCGGCCGTGGCACCCAATCCCATGCCCCATTTCCTGCAGGGGCGTTATGCTGTGGGGATGAGCGGATTGCTGGTGTTGTTCGCCGTCGCGCTGCTGCTGGTGCTGATGATCGGCACGGCCGGCCTGGTCCGCTCGATCATGTATCCGCGGCGAAAAACGCTGGCCATCGCCCTCGCAAAAGGAGATCCGACCGATCCGGCTGAGGTGGGTCTACAGGCCGAGGCTGTCGATTGGTCGCTGACCGGCGACGTCAGTTCACCTGGGTGGATCATCCAGGGCCGCCACACCGACCTGCCGCCGCTCATCGTCATCCACGGCCACCGCAACAGCCGCTACGGCGCTCTGCGTCGTGCCGTGCGACTGGCCGATTACGCCTCGCAGGTGATCGTCTTCGACCTGCCGGCCCACGGCGACGCCAGCGGCGGACGCTGCACACTCGGCGCTGACGAGCCGGCCGACTTGGTCAGGATCATCGAGCAACTCGGCGCTCCGCGCGTGCTGCTCTACGGCTCATCCATGGGGGCGGGCATCGCCCTGGGCGCCGCGTTGCAATGTCCGCAACAGGTCTGCGGCGTGATCGTCGAAGGTGTGTTTCCGCGCTGGCGGCATCCGGTGGCGGCCACGCTCTGGCTGCGACGCTATCCGCCGTTCCCGTTCACCGATCTGGCGGGATTGGTGATGCGATTGATGGGCGTGCGTCTGGGCTATGACCGGGTGGCAGATGCCGCGAAGCTGCATTGCCCGCTGCTGGTGCTGCATGGGGAACAGGATGCGATCTGTCTGCCGGCCGGCGCGAAAGCGGTGGCGGCGGCGGCCCCGCGCAGCACGTTGGTAACTTTCCCGGGTGCGGCCCACGAGAACATGGCCGAGGTCGATGAAGCCACCTATCGTGCGGCTGTCGAGCAGTTCGTCAACGCTTTGGCCGAGCCGGTACAATCCACTGAAAACCGCCAGGAAACGACATGAAAAACATTGCCTCCACTATCGATCACACCATCCTGAAACCGGAAGCGACCGCTCAGCAGGTTGATGCCGTCATCGCTGAAGCGCTGCAATACAGCTTCGCCTCGGTGTGCGTCAACGGCTGCTTCATCGAGCGCGTGGCTGCCGCGCTGGCTGGTTCACCGGTCAAACCCTGCGCGGTGGCGGGCTTTCCACTGGGGGCGATGCAGCCCAAGAGCATGGCGGAAGAAGCAGCCGAACTGGTTCGCCTCGGTGCGCAGGAGATCGACTTTGTCGCGCCGCTGCGTTACCTGATGGCTGCCGATGAGAAAAAAGCCGGCCAGGTGATGCGGCAGGTGGTTGATGCGGTGCGGCAGACACAGGACGGCGTGGTGGTCAAGGTGATCATCGAGTCAGCCGCGCTGATGAAGGACGCTGATGAACAATTGGCCGAGCAGCGCATCGCGGTTGCTTGTGCCGCAGCGCGGGCGGCCGGTTGCGATTTCGTCAAGACCTCCACCGGCTTCCATCCGACCGGCGGGGCGACAGTGCAGGCGGTGAAGCTGATGCGACAGCACGCCACGGGCATGAAGGTCAAGGCGGCCGGGGGCATCCGCAGCTACGAAGATGCCGCCAACATGCTACAAGCCGGGGCCGACCGCCTGGGCTGCTCCAGCGGCGTCGCCATTGTCAAGGGCGAGCAAGCCACGGGGGCCTACTGATGAGCAAACGCACGCTGACGGCCCGCGACGTGACCATCGGCGGCGACCACCCGCTGGCGATCATTGCCGGCCCATGTCTGGCTGAGTCCTACGACCTGTGCGTGCGCATCGGGCAAACGATGCGCGACCGCTGCGCCAAGCTCGGGCTCGGCTACATCTTCAAAGCCAGCTTCGACAAAGCCAACCGCAGTTCGATCAACAGCCAGCGCGGCCAGGGTATGGAAGCGGGATTGGAACTGCTTTCCAAGGTGCGCGATGCGCTGGGCGTACCACTGACCACCGACCTGCACGAATCGCACCAGGCAGCGCCCGTGGCCGAGGTGGCGGACCTGCTGCAGATTCCCGCGTTTCTCTGTCGCCAGACCGACCTGCTGATCGCCTCCGCCCAAACCGGCAAGCCCGTCAACGTCAAGAAGGGCCAGTTCCTTTCGCCCGCCGAGATGGAGTTGGTCATCGCCAAGCTGGCCGCGGCTGCACCGGGCTGCGACATCATGCTCACCGAGCGCGGCACGTTCTTCGGCTATCACCGCCTGATCAACGACTTCGTCGGCCTGGTGGACATGATGGACTTCGGCTACCCGGTCTGCTTCGACGCCACGCACTCGACGCAGGAACCCGGCGGGGCCGGCACAAGCAGCGGGGGGCGGCCGCAACGTGCGCCCATGCTGGCCCGCTGTGCCGTGGTGGCGGGGGTGGATGCGGTGTTTCTGGAGACGCACCCGGATCCATCGCAGGCGATGTCCGACGCGGCCACCATGCTGCCGCTGGAGGTGGCATTGGCCCTGCTGGACGATCTGGCCCGGCTGCGGCGATGACACTTCGCTAACTTCAAGGTTGTCCGGCTCAACTGCAACCCGGTTGCGGCGGTTCCGTAGATGCTGGGGTGGGCAACTGACAACCTGCCAATATCCAAACAGGAAGACGTGATGCGACGACACGAGCGATGGACGGTGTTTTTTATCTGTGGGCTCTTGTTGCTGGGCGCGTCGGCTGCGCAGACTGCTCAAGCGCAGAGTTCGACGGCCGTGCTGCAGCCGTGGTTGCAGTTGGTGCTTCAACCTCCGCAGCGCTACGGCCTGGAAGCGGTGGTCAGCTCGCAGAGCTTGAACAAGGGCGAGCCGGTCACGTTGCGAGTGGAGCGCTTCGACGCAGAGCATTATCGCTTGATGGTGAACCTGCCCGAATGGGGTTGGATCCTGGACCGGGATGCGACGCGCACGATGCTGGCACTACCGGACCATCAGGTGGTGTTTGTCGGTGAAGGTCCATCGCCGGCAGAGAATCATCTGGCGGCATCGGATCTGTTGAATCGGCTGATCAGCGTCGACTCGATGCTGCGGCCGTACTGGGATCTGGCGCGGCAGAGCGATCCGATGGGATTGGCCATGATGTTCGAGAGTCTGGCGGGGATTTTGCCCAGCGGGAACCACATATGGACGATCGGTGCGGCTGACGGCGCGACGTTGGAGTCGGTCGATGCCACAGCGTTGCGCGTGCATCATGGAGCGGACACATTGGAATTGCGGCGGCTGGATGATGCGGCGCTGGACGCATCGCCTTCGTGGCCGAGTGATTGGAAGGTGCAGCAGATCGATCGCGCGGAGATGGAGTGGATGTTGTTTCGCGGTGTGCGGCGAGCTACGGAAGTCGTGTTGCCGGGGCCGGCCCTGGCGTTGTCGAATCTCCAGCCGCGGCGCGTGCCGCACGGGCAGTTGCAACTGATTGACGGCCAGCCGGTCGTGCAGTTGTGGGGTAATCCGCAACAGATCGGTCAGGCGCAGGGACAATTGCTCAGCAAGCCGATTGAGCGATGCTTCGATTCGATCATGCTGGCCGGCTGCGCGGCGACGGTGAATCAGGGCACGTGGTTCATGGGTGAGCTACGGGCGGCGTATGCCCGATTAGAGCCGCACATTCCCGCATCGCACATACAGGAAATGGACGCAATCGCCCGGGCGGCCGGCATCGCGCAGGACGTGATTCGCACGGGCAGTGTGTTCCCGGAGTTGTTCCACTGTTCGGGCTTCGCCCTGTTCGGCAGCGCCACGGCGGACGGCACGCTGTATCACGGGCGGGTGCTGGATTACATGACCGAGATCGGCTTGCAGGATGCGGCTGTGGTGTTCGTCGTTCGGCCGGACGGCAAACACGCGTTTCTCAACGTCGGCTACGCGGGCTTCGTCGGGTCGGTCACGGGCATGAACGACCAGGGTTTGGGCCTGGGCGAAATGGGCGGCGGCGGTGTCGGCGACTGGGACGGCGTACCGATGGCGACGCTGATGCGGCGCGGGTTGGAAGAGTGCGCGAGCCTTGACGATCTGAAGCAACTGTTCAGTGATTCGCCGCGCACCTGCGAGTACTACTACGTCTTTTCCGACGCCAAGATTCCCGATGCGGTGGGTGTTTACGCGACGCCTGCTGTCATTGAATTCATCGCAGCCGGCCAGGCTGACCCACGGTTGGGCTCCGGCATTGAAGACGTGGTTTGCCTGTCTGCCGGTTCTCGGCTTGAAAAACTGCGGGAGCGCATCATGCAGCGGCCGACCGCGTTCGATGCCCAGGCTGCCTGCCACCTGATGGATCGGCCGGTGGCGATGAAGTCCAATCTGCATAATGCCTTGATGGTCCCGGGCCGGGGCGTGGCTTACGTGGCCAACGCAACCAGCCGCCAGATCGCGGCCGAACGTCCCTACGTCCGCATCGACTTCCAGGACCTGCTTGCCCAGATCGACATGCTGGCGTCCGATCAGCCCTGAAACTCCCGCTTTCCCGAACCTCCACCGGCCTTGATGACATCGCTCCGCCGCCGGATTCTGCCCGGCTGCACGTTTAAGCAAACCCAATTCGCCCGGCGCTCGTAGGAATGGCAGGAATGCCAATATCTCCTGAGCGTTGATCCTGCGAGAACTTATCGCTTTCGCCCGATATCATGGAACAGGTCGTTTCGGGCGACGTCTAACCGGTGCAGGGATGCCTATGAACGCGATCCAAAAGGCTGTTCGCCGAGGCCGCCGCCGCTTGCTGTGGTCGCGCATGCTGATCACCGCCGGGTGGTGGCTGTTAATCAGTCTGGGTATCGCGGCGGTGCTGTTTGCGCTGGTGGACACGTCGCTGGTCGCAGCCATGCCCTGGTGGGTGTATCCGTCACTGGCCGGCGCGGCCGTGCTGGCGTCGATCGTGTTCGCTTATTTCCGGGGGCGGCCGACGGACCTGACGGTGGCGGTGCTGATCGATGACCGGCTGCACCTGAAGGACCAGCTTTCGACATCGCTCTGGGCAGCGTCGATCAAGGACGATCCGTTCGCTCAACACGTGCTGGAGCAGGCGGAGCGCACGGCCGGGGCCATCGATGCTCATCAGGCACTCAAGACGCAGGTCGGCAATGGCTGGAAGTGGGCGCTGCCGGGCTGGGCGGTGCTGGCGTTGCTGCTGGTGTTCCTGCCGGTGTTCGATCCGTTCGGGGCCGGCCAGCATCGCCAGGACCGGATCGCAGAGGCCGAGCGACAAGAGGCTGCCCGCGAGCACATCATGGAAGCCAGCAGCCTGGTCAGGAACATCGAGCCGCCCAAAGGCGAGTTGAGCGAAGCTGATCCGCAGGATGCCATGCGCGACCTGGCGGAGATGACGCGGCGAGACCTGCGCAACCCGGAGATGAAGCGCGAACTGGAAGCCAAGCTCAGCCAGGCCCAGCAGCAGTTGGCTGAGCAGCAGGCATTGGCAGAGCAACAGGTGCGCACGCTGCGCAACCAGATGTCCGCCCTCGATACCGGCCAGACCGGCCCGGCCGATCGCTTTGCCGACGCTCTGCGCCGCGGCGACTTCGAGCAGGCGCAAAAAGAGCTGGCCCAGATGATCGACAAGCTGGAGAACGGCAACTACAGCGAGCAGGAAAAGCAGCAACTCAAAGAGCAGTTGCAGAACATGAGCGAGTCTTTGCAGCAGATGGCCCAGAACGCCGCCGCTCAGCAGCAGCAGGCTCAACAGCAGATCAACCAGCAACTGCAGCAGGCCGGCCTTTCCCAGCAACAGATCCAGCAGTTGCAACAGAACGGCTACAACCAGCAGCAGATGCAGCAGGCTCTGCAGCAATCGGGCATGAGCCAGCAACAGGCTCAGCAGATGGCCCAGCAGATGTCGCAGCAGGCCCAGCAGTCACAAAGCCAGAGCCAGAGTCAAAACCAGACCAGCAGTCAATGCCAGGGCCTGGGCACCTCGCTGGGCACGCTGGCCTCGTCGATCGGTCAGCAGGGCCAGGGCCAGGGCCAGCAGCAGGGGGCCGGCCAGGCCGGCTATTCCGCCCAGCAGCAGATCGCCCAGATGGCCCAGATGCAGCAGCAGATGCAGCAGATGCAGCAGGCCCAGCAGCAGATGTCCTCCGCCCTGCACAACCTCAACTCACAACAGGGCCAGGGTCAAGGTCAGGGTCCGGGTCAGGGGCCGGGCAGCAACAATGCCGGCTCCGGCAACCAGCCGTCACAGAAAGGCGGTACCGGTGGACGCAAAGCCGGCACCGGCGACGGCGGGGCGGAACTGGGCGTAGAGAAGAATCTCTCCGGCCAGTATCAGGCCGCTTACGAAGGCGACATCAAGCAGCGCGAAGGCCGGGTGATCGCTTCCTGGCAGACCTATGGCGAAGTCGCTGCCGGCGAAGCGACGGTGCAATACAACACCGCCGTGACCGAAGCCCGCAGCGACGCTGAGCGAGCCGTGGCCGACGACCGTGTGCCGCGTCGTTATCACGGCGCCATCAAGGAGTACTTCAACCAGTTGCCCGCCACGCCGGACAAAGTGCGCCAGGCGCCGGCGGCGCCGAGATGAGTCGGGTATCGGGTTTCGGGTGTCGGGTCTCGTAAGACATTTGTTTCCCGATCTCCGAAACCCGATACCCGAAACCCGATACCCGTTTCCCTATGAACTTTCGTTTCGATCATCCCGAACTGCTGGCTTTGCTCCTGCTGGCCGGGCCGATCGTGTGGTTGGGGATGCACTCGCTGGCGGCGCTGGAGCCGGCGCGGCGATGGACAGCCATCGGTTTGCGCCTGGCGGTGCTGACGATCCTGGTCTTCATGCTGGCCGGACTTCAGGGTGTCACCCGGCACAGCGACCTGACCGTGGTGGTCGTGCGCGACACCAGCGAATCGGTCCGCCGCCTCGCGCAACCGCCCTCCAGTCAATTCGACTCGACCGATGCCTGGCTCGACTGGTACATGCGCGAGGCGGCCAGCGACAAGCGGCAGACCGACCGCCTGGGCATGGTGACCTACGACAAACAGGCTGCCGTGCGCGTGATGCCGGGCGAGGGCGAAGACCTGGACATGGCAGCCACGCTCGAGCCGCGCGACGGCACGGACTCGGCGGCCGCTTTACGCAGCGGTTTGGCGATCCTGCCGGGCGACACCGCGCCGCAACTGCTGCTGATCACCGACGGCAATGACACCAGCGGCGACCTGATCGCAGCCGCCAACGAAGCGGCAGCCGCGGGCGTGAAAGTCAACGTGCTGCCGATTCAGTATCGACTCAGCCACGAAGTGATGGTCGATGCGGTTTACGCCCCCACCGATGCCCGCGAAGGTCAGACGGCCGGCGTGCGCGTCGTGCTGCGTGCCACAAACCCGACCTCCGGCACGCTGCGCCTGTTTCACGACAACCAATCCGTCGGCGGCGGCTACTCCATCAGCGAGTCCGACTGGTCGCTGGAAACTGATTTATCGCCCGACGACGCCTCCGCCACCGGGGCCCGTTACATCGCGGTCAAACAGATCGATCTGCCGCTGTCCTTCTCCGGCGTCAACCGTTTCCGCGCGGTCTTCGAGCCGCCCGCGCAAGCCAACTCCGGTGCCAGCGACACCGTGTCGGTCAACAATCGCGCTGAAGCGTTCACGCTCGTGGACGGCGAAGGTCGCATCCTGCTGGTCAACAACGTGCCCGGCCGCAGCGGTGAAGTGCTGCCCGCCGCCCTGCGCAGTCGCGGCCTGGCTGTCGATGTGATCGACGCCTACGGCATGCCCACCAACCTCGGCGAACTTCAGCGCTACGACGCGGTCATCTTCCAGAACGTGCCCCAGGAGCAGGTCACCCTGCCGCAGCAGAACCTGATCGCCCGCTATGTCAACGACATGGGCGGCGGCTTCATCATGGTCGGCGGCACCGATTCGTTCGCCGCCGGCGCCTGGACCAACACGCCCATCGACAAGATCCTGCCCGTCGAATGCCAGATCCCCTCGCAGGCTCAGCTTCCTTCCGGCGCTCTGGTGCTGGTGATCGACCGCTCCGGCTCGATGATGAGCCCCGTGGCCGGCAGCAATCGCACGCAGCAGGAACTGGCCAACGAGGCGGCGGTGCTCGCTTTGAGGACGTTGTTCCCGCAGGATCTGCTGGGTGTGGTTGTCTTCGACAGCGACGCCACCTGGGTCGTCAAGCTTCAGCCCAACACCGATCCGGCTGGTGTCGCTGCCGTCGTCCGCTCCATTCAGCCCAGCGGCGGCACCAACATCTACTCCGGCCTGCTCGAAGCCTACAAAGCCCTGGCGCCCATGAAGACCCAGGACGCTGCCATCCGCCACGTCATCCTCCTGACCGACGGCGAATCCACCCCTCCGCCCGGCGGATCCTACACCGGCCTCGTTCGCGACATGGTCCTGCACGACATCAGCCTCTCGACCATCGGCGTCGGCGACGGCCACGATTCTGCCCTGCTCAACCAATTGGCCATGATGGGCAACGGAACCTATCACCCCATCAAAAATCCCAACGTCCTGCCCCAGGTCTTCATCAAGGAAGCCAAGACCATCCGCAAAAACCTGATCAAAGAGCTGCAGTTCACCCCCACGCTGCACAACACCGGCTCACCGATCATGTCCAACATCACGGCCGTGCCCGAACTGCGCGGCTTCGTGCTCACCGGACCCAAACACGATCCGCGCGTCTTCATGCCCATCACCGGCCCCGAAGATGAGCCGATCTTCGCCCACTGGCAGGTCGGCCTGGGACGTGCCGCCGCGTTTACCTCCGATGCCACCAACCGCTGGGCGATCGACTGGCTCAAGTGGGATGGTTATGCCGACTTCTGGGCACGCACCGTGCGCACCATCGCCCGCCCTGCCCAGTCGCGCGATGCCGACCTGTTGACCGACATCAATGGCGGCGTGCTCGACATCCGCCTCGATGCCGATACCGCCGATCAGCAAGGCACGCAGTTCAGCAAAGTGGTGGCCTCCGTCATTTACCCCGACGGCTCAGCCACCACGCAGGAGCTGCCCCAGACCGACCCGGGTCTCTACGAAACATCACTCAACGCCGAGCAGAGCGGCAGCTACGTCGTGCGACTGTTCATGCAGCAACCCGACGGCTCGCGGCAGCAGGTTTACGGCGGCGTCAGCAGTCCGCCCGGGGCGGAGCTTCGACGTTTCACCAGTAACATGCCGCTGCTGGAGCAGGTGGCCCAGATCACCGGCGGCCGCGTGCTCGATCCCAATGATCCCACGCAGGCTCATCTCTATCAGCGCGATCAGGAATACGTCAGCCGCACCATGCGTCCGCTGTGGCGCACGCTGTTGATCTGGCTGCTGGCGCTGCTGCTGCTGGACGTGGCCTGCCGCCGCATCGCCTGGGAGCCGGCCGCGATCGCCGCCTGGTTCCGCGCCCGCTGGCGGATGGTCTTCGCCTCGCGCGAGGTAGCCGCCGAAGCCACCCTGGCCGCCCTCAAGAGCCGCCGCGCCCAGGTGCGTGCCGATCGCGCTGAAACCGCCGGCCGCAAGTTCGAAGCTTCCGCCGACTTCCAGGCCGCCGACGATCTGTCCGCCGCCGTGGGCGGCGCCCAGGAGGGTGAGACGCACGAACTGACACCGATCGATGACGACGCAGCGGAGATTGTGGAAGACGACGCCTCCACCACCAGCCGCCTGCTGGCCGCCAAACGACGTGTGCGTACGCAACAAGGAAAGCAACAGTAACCGCGGATGAACGCAGAGAACCGCTGATGAACGCAGATAAGAAAACAGTGGATGAGCTGACCGAGCTGGTCATCGGCTGCGCGCTGACGGTCAGCAATTCTCTCGGATGCGGTTTTCTGGAGAAGGTTTATGAGAATGCATTGGCTCACGAACTGCGTAAACATGGGCTTGAGGTGCAGCAGCAGAAACCGATTGAAGTGGTGTATGACGGGGTAGAAGTTGGTGTTTATGTCGCCGATTTGATTGTCAATGATTTATTGATATTGGAGTTGAAAGCTGCCAAAGCCATCGACAACGCCCATGTGGCACAGTGCATCAATTTTCTCAGAGCGTGTGGTAAGAACATTGGTTTGATCCTCAACTTTGGAACACCCCGGCTCCAGATCAAGCGTCTGGTCCACGAACTATGAATCATCCGCGTTTATCCGCGTTCATCCGCGGTTAATTCTTTCAGGAGATACACCATGGCCCAGTCCGATGAACAGAACTTACTGAACCAGGCCGAGCAGTTTCGAGCGGATTACCTGGCCGTGCGCCAGCAGGTGGGGCGCATGATCGTGGGACACGAGGATGTGCTCGACGGTGTGCTCTCGTGCCTGTTCATCGGCGGCAACGTGCTGCTGGAAGGCGTGCCCGGGCTCGGCAAAACGCTGCTGATCCGCACGCTGGCTCAGGCCCTGCGCCTGGACTTCGCCCGCATTCAGTTCACGCCCGACCTGATGCCGGCCGACATCACCGGCACCACCATTGCCGTGGAAGTGCAAACCGAAGGCGGCGCTACTGCCCGCGAGTTCCGCTTCCAGAAGGGCCCCATCTTCGCCCAGATCATCCTCGCTGACGAAATCAACCGCGCCACGCCCAAGACGCAATCCGCCATGCTCGAAGCCATGCAGGAACGCAGCGTCACCGTCGGCGGCGTCACGCATGAGATGGCCAAGCCCTTCTTCGTCATGGCCACGCAGAACCCCATCGAGCAGGAGGGCACGTATCCGCTGCCCGAAGCCCAGCTCGACCGTTTCCTGTTCAAGCTCGACGTCGGCTACTCCTCGCGGCAGGAGTTGCACGAGATCGCCAATCGCACCACCAAGGCTGAGTTGCCGCAGATCGAACCGGTGCTGGATGCCGCCAGGATCATCGAGTATCAGCAGCTTGTTCGTCGCGTGCTGATCGCGCCGCACGTGCAGGATTATGCGATCCGGGCTGTGCTGGCCACGCATCCGGAAGGCGAGTTCACCAGTGGGCTGACGCGCCAGTTCGTGCGCTTCGGCGGCAGTCCCCGTGCCGTGCAGGCGCTGGTCCTCGGCGGCAAAGTCCGCGCCCTGCTCGACGGCCGCACGCACACCAGCATGGAAGACATCAAAGCGGTCATGCTCCCCGCCCTGCGCCACCGCATTCTGCTGAACTTCGAAGGCCAGGCCGAGGGCGTCACCAGCGACATGGTGGTCAACGACGTGATCGACAACCTGCCCGCGGAAGCACCGGGACTGCCGGCATAGGAATTGGAACCGCAGAGACGCAGAGGACGCGGAGAAAGGCATGAGGATTGGAATAATGATTGCGAGAAATATCGAACAAGGGTCGGATCCTCAAATTTCTGCTCTTTTGAATTTCCAGTTATTTGTTTTTCTGTCTTTCTCTGTGTCCTCCGCGTCTCTGCGGTTCAAAACATATGGCTGAAACAGCAACCCAACCCGAATCGCTTCTCTCGCCGAGCTTCATGCGCTCGCTGGACCGGCTGGACATCCTGTCGCGCAAGATTCTGCGCGGCAAGCAGCAGGGCGAGCGGCGCAGCAAAAAGAAGGGCCAGTCCATCGAGTTTGCTGACTATCGCAACTACGTCATCGGCGACGACCTGCGCTTCATCGACTGGAATCTCTACGCCCGCCTCGATCGCCTGTTCGTGCGCCTGTTCATGGAGGAAGAAGACCTCTCGGTCAGCATCGCCCTCGACTGCTCAGCCTCCATGGACTACGGCGATCCCAACAAGCTGCTGTACGCCAAACGCGTCGCAGCCGCCCTGGGTTACCTCGCCCTGGTCCATTACAACCGCGTGAACTTGTATGTCTGCAACGACACCGTGGTTGATCACCTGAGTTCCCTGCGCGGACGTCGGCCGATCCCGCGCATGCTCTCGTTCCTGCAACAGCAGCACCCGAACCCGGACGAAGCATTACCCGGCAGTTTCGAGCAAACGTGCAAAAAGCTGGCCATCCTCCAGCGGCAGCCGGGCGTGGTGATTCTGCTGAGCGATTTCTTCGACAAGGGCGATCTGTCCGCCGCGTTGCGCTACCTGGCAGCCGAACGCTATGACGTGTACTGCATCCAGTTGCTCAGTCCGCAGGAGACTGAGCCGGCCAAGGGGCAAGTCATCGGCGACCTGCGCCTGCGCGACATCGAGGACGGCGACCTGGCCGAGGTCAGCGTCACGCAGACCCTGATCAAGCGTTACCAGAAAAACCTCCAGGCCTACTGCCAGCACGTGCGCGAGCAATGCCTGCGGCGGGGCATGGTCTACCTGATGAGCGAAACGAGCATGCCCTTCGATTCGCTGGTGTTGAAGTATTTACGACAAAGAGGGCTATTGGGATGAGGGAATTGAACCGCAGAGACGCAGAGGACGCAGAGGAATGCAGGAATATGAATGAGAAGCTGAACCAGTTGACGGAGGCGGTGATCGGGGCGGCGATCGAAGTGCACCGCGTACTGGGGCCCGGCTTTCTTGAATCCACGTATGAAAAAGCCTTATCGATTGAATTGTCGCATCGAGGGATCGGGCATATTTGCCAGCAGCCGGTTCAACTGTCCTACAAAGGTCAGGCGATCGGAGAGGGAAAGCTTGACCTGTTAGTGGATGACATGCTGGTGATTGAATTAAAAACCATTGAACAGTTCGCCCCGATTCATACTGCCCAGGTGATCTCGTACCTTAAAGCCACCGGACTTGAATTGGGCTTGCTCATCAATTTCAACGTTACGGTTCTCAAGGATGGAATCCGTCGTGTGGTTCTGTCTTCCTCTGCGTCCTCCGCGTCTCTGCGGTTCAAAACTGACACACCATGAACTTCCTCAACCCCATCACCGCCCTGATCGCAGCCGGGATCACCATCCCGACGCTGG
>CAYYGM010000112.1:0-14985 GCA_964471555.1 uncultured Phycisphaeraceae bacterium | reverse complement strand
TTTTTTTGCGCGACCTGCGAAAAAATGACAAACGCTGGCCAGTTTGTGCGCGCCGGTAACGATTGGTAAGGAGCACACAGCCCCGCATGTACATGCGGGGCTTCACGCAACAAATGTCAGAATGCGCTGCTTAACCGAGGCCATCACAGAGTCCACAGAGGCTCAGAGGCTCAGAGCAAGGCAATCACTCACATTCAACCCAGCCGCACTTCTCCGCGCCTCTGGGCCTCCGTGAACTCCGTGATGGTGTCGCGTTTACAAAAAGGTTCCTGGAACCTTTTCACCTTTTCAACCCCGACATCGGCCCTCACCCTGCCCTCTCCCGGGTGGCGATGGTCAGGAAGGTCAGAGCTAAAGCAACTGGCATGTTCAATCTCCATCCCCACCCTGGCCGGGCCGCCAGGTGAAACAGGCGCCAGGGACGCGTAGCGTCCCGGCTAATGGAGAACATTGAGGCCAGTTGCTCTAATCGAGCCGCTTGACGTACACGTAGTACGCGCCGCAGATTTCGTTGCCTTCGGCGTCGTCGAAGCTGGTGTGCAGTTCGGTGGGGCCGGCTTCCAGATGGGCGCGGAAGGTGGCGGCGCGGCTGCCGGAGGCGACGGGCTGTTTTTCATCGTGACCAGCGATGCTCATGCGGGCTTGCGCCACGGGCCAGGCGGGGCCGGAGACGTAGGTGCCGTCGGTTACTTTCGTTTCGGTGATGGGGGCATCGAGGGCGAGGTCGGCTTCGCGCGGCCAGCGGCGCAGTTCGAATTCGTATTCGCCGGCTTGCGCCACTTCGAGGCACCAGTAGCTGTTCTTGCGATCGCCGCGGCGCACCTGGCGCTGCTGGTCGAGGAACACGTCGAGCCAGTCACAGGCGGTCAGCATGGTGGGGTTCGAATGCGGATCGCCGATGACCACGGGCGAGGGGGTGGCCACGTTGTTTTTCAAACCATCCCACCACTGAGCCAGGTAATCCTGCATGGCGGAGGCGACGGCGGGGTGCTGGTCGATGACGTTGGTCTGCTGGGCTGGATCAGTTGACAGATCGTAAAGCTGCTTCTCTTCCAGCAATCGCCAGCGTCCCCACATCACGGCTGCGCCCGCGCGCACCGGTATGGCGGCGCTGTCCGGCTGCGGATGCGTATCGCGCGGCATGCGGCTGAAGTGCACCACCAGCATGCGATCGGGCGGCTCGGTTCCCGCATCACGCAACACGGGGGCGAGGCTGATGCCATCGAAATGGGCGCTGTCGGGTTGCTTGAGATTGCACAGTTCGACCAGTGTGGGCAACAGATCCTGCACTTGCGTCAAGCCCGCGATATCGCTCGGCGGGCGCAGGTGGCCGGCGGGCCAGCGGATGAAGCACGGCACACGGTGGCCGCCCTCCCAGAGCGTGGCTTTTTTGCCGCGCATGCCGGCGTTGAAGTAGAGCGGGCCCATGGTGGTGCCGTTGTCGGAGAGGAAGATGAGGATGGTGTTGTCACGGATGCCGCGATCTTCGATGAACTGTTCGAGCCGGCCCATGTTGAGGTCGATGTTGGCGATCATGGCCAGGTAGCTGATCAGATCCTCGCGTTGCTGCGGCGTGAGCGGTGGCAGATCGGGCGCGGCGCGATCGAGCGCTTCTGCCACCGGGCCGCGGAATTCATCGGGCACGAAGTGCGGCCAATGCGCGGCGTTCAACGGCAGGTAGGTGAAGAACGGCTGCCCCTCGCTGATGCACTGGTCCATCCAGTCCATGGCCAAACGGAAGAACACATCGGTGCAGTAGCCTTCGTAGTTCTGCGGCTTGCCGTTGTGGCGGTAGACATCGTCGAAGTAGTCGTTGTCCCAGTAATCGGGCACGGAGTTGATATGCGAGGAGGGGAACCAGACGGATTCGTTGAAGCCGCGGTCCTGGGGGCGATAGGGATAGTCATCGCCGAGGTGCCACTTGCCGAACATGGCGGTGCGGTAGCCGGAGTCAGCGAAGATGTCAGCCATGGTGGGGAAGCTGAGGCGGAGCATGGTGCGACCGCTGCTGACGTTCATGGCCCCGTTGCGCAGGGCGTCGCAGCCGGTGAGCAGTTGGCCGCGGGTGGGGGTGCACATGGGGGCGACGTGGAAGTTGGCCAGGCGGATGCTCTGGCTGTGCAGGCGATCGAGCTGGGGGGTTTGCAGGACGGGGTTGCCGTGGCAGGACAGTTCGCCGTAGCCCTGGTCATCGGACATCACGAGGATGACGTTGGGCGGCGGCGGCGCGGCATGGGCAGCGGACGAGCAGACAACGGCCGCCACGGACAGGGTGGTGGTCAGACGGTGAGATGGTTTTCGAGTCATGGCGTTCTCAGGGTTTGATCGTCACCTCGCGGCCGCCCTTGTCGGCGGAGGCGTAGATGGCATCGAGCATCTGTTGCACCATCAGGCCGTGCTCGCCCGGGGCGCTGTTGGGCTCGCGGCCGAGGAAGTGATCGACGGCCAGGCGCATCTTGACGGCAAAGTTCGAATGGAAGTCGGTGGGTCCCAGCCAGTCGGGCGTGATGTTGACCTGGTGATCGAACTGATCGGTGTAGATGCGACAGTCAGCGAAACTTGCCCCGCCCTTGGATCCCATCAACTGGAAATCGATGAGGCCTTCGTGCTGATGATGGGCGGCGAAGCTGGACTCGATGTGCAGCACCGCGCCGTTGGCAAAGCGAATGTGTCCGACGGCCAGGTCTTCGACGGTGTAGGTTTTGTAATCCCAGTTGGGCCACATGCTGGCGGTCCTGGAAGGTTTGTTGCCCAGGTAGGTGAAAGTCTGGCCCACGGCGGCGACGGGGCGCGGCGAGCCCATGGCGTAGTGGCACATCTCCAGGGCATGGACGCCGATGTCGATCATGGGACCGCCGCCCTGAAGTTCCTTGCGGCCGAAGACGCCCCAGTTGGGAATGCCGCGGCGGCGCAGGGCCTGTACGCGAGCGAAGTGAATCGTGCCCAGGGCGCCCTGGTCGAAGGCCTTGCGGATCATCTGGGTGCGCGGGTCGTAACGAAATTGGAAACCGACGATGAGTTTGCGGCGGGCCTTTTTAGCGGCGGCGATCATGGCCTTGGCTTCCGTGGCGTTCATGGCCATGGGTTTTTCCACCAGCACGTGGCAGCCGGCCTTGGACGCGGCGATGGAGGCCGGGGCGTGTTCGCCGTTGGGTGTGCAGACGTCGACAGCATCGGGCTTGATTTCGCGCAGCATCTTGCGGTAATCGGTGTACTGGGGCACGTCGCCGAGCTTGAAATCCTCGGCACGCTGGGTCATGGCTTTGGTGCTGACATCAGCCAGGGCGACGATCTGCACGCGATCAGCCAGGGGGGCCAGATGGCGCAGGTGTGTCTTGGAGATGCCGCCGACACCGATGAAGGCCAGACGCAGGGGCTTGCTGCTGCGGGAAGTGCGTTTGCTCATGCGAGGTGCTCCGGTGGGTTGAGTGGGGCACCATCTTCGCAAGTTGAACCGGCAATGCAAACCTCGGGTAACCGATCCGAGCGGTGCGACAGAAGAAGGTTGCAGCCATGTTGCAGGCGGCGTGGAGGGCAGCCGGCTGACCGGGCGAAAGTGTGCTGCTAGAATCATTCCCCTGTGACACATGCCCCGCCAAACCCGCAGGATTCCGCGGCCGCCGGCCCTTCGCAGCACGATGGACTGATGCTGGATGTGCTGCCCTGGAGCGTGTCGGTGCTGGTGCACGCGGGCATGGTGCTGGTGGCGGTGTTCATCGTGTGGTCCACGCTGTCGGGCCCGTCGCAGGAGGTGATCATTCCCGTGGCCCAGTTGGCTGCCACGCCCAACGTGCCGCTGAAGCAGTTGCAGCAGCAGCGCATGCAGCGCGACGAAACCAAGCGCACGCTGTCCGCACCCAGGCAGCCGCCGGTCAAACCGCTGGACGTGCCGTCCAAGGTCATCGGGCTGAACCTGGCGACCCCCACCGCTGCTTCGCCCTTCGAGCAGATCGTCGCGGAGCAGAAACTGGCCACCCGCTTCCTCGGCCTCGAAGGCGGCAATGCCAAGCAACTGGCCTTCCTCATCGACGCCTCCGGCTCGCAGATCGACACCATGTACTACGTCCTGCTCGATCTGAAAAAAACCATCAGCCAGCTTTCCGATCAGCAGGCCTTCACCGTCGTCTTCTATCGTGATGATGAACTGATCGAAGCCCCGCCCGCCGGCATGAAACGCGCTGACGCTCAGACCAAGCAGCGCATCATGCAATGGCTCGGCGACGACCGCAACGTGCAGACCGGCGGCTCGGGCAATCCCCTGGCGGCGATCCGGTTAGTTTTACGCTACAAGCCGCAGGTGCTGTTCATCCTCTCGGACAACTTCACCGGCAAGGGACGTTTCGAGATCGACCAGGATCGCATGCTCGCTGAGATCGAAAAGATCAACACCGCCAAGACCAAGATCAGCACCATCCAGTTCATCTACCACGATCAACTGGAAAGCATCCCCGGCAAGCGCGGCACACTGGAGATGATCGCGGAACGCACCGGCGGATACTACAAGTTCCTCAGTGAAGATGAACTGCTCAGCAGATAAACCATGACCTTGCGCCGATCCATCCTCATCCTTATCTGTCTGGCCACGCTGGCCGGGGCAGCCGCCCTGCGCGGTGATGAGCTGAAGATCAGCGGGTTCTGGATCAGCGATGTGCAGATCATCAACCTGGCGGACGGCAGCCTGACCTATCGCACCCCCAACGGCGGCGAAGTGAAAAAGGCGCTGGCCGAGATCGAAGCGGTGCGCCTGGTGGATTATCCGACCTACGAGCAGGCGATGGCTGAACTGGAAGCCGGCAACGCGGCAAAGGCGATTCCGTTGCTGCAACAGGCGGCCGGCAAATCGCGCACGCCGTGGAGCCGGGCGTTCATCCGTCATGCCCTGTGGCAGGCTTACGCCGCGGCTGGGCGTGTCGATGATTTCCTGAGCACCTATCTGGCCATGGTGGACGAAGGCAACGATGCCTATTTCCTGCTCGATCCGCCGACACAGTTGATCGCGCAGGCTGACCAGACGCAGCGGCAGCAGGCCATCGCCCGGATCAAGACCGCACTGCTGAAGGCGAACGAAGCGGTGCGCCCGCTGCTGGAGAGTCTGTTGGCCAAGGCGGAAGAAGCAGAAGAGAAAGCCGCCCCGCAGTCGCAGCCTGAACCGGAGCCTGCGCAGACCGCAGCGCCGGCAGTTGTGGAAACCGTGGCAGCTCCGCCGCCGCCAAAGCCGACGACCGCATCCTCCGTCGTGCTGCCGGTGAAGATCGCCGACTCGCAGGCGACGAACCTGCTGCGAGCCGGGGACTTCCAGCAGGCGATTACCCAGACACAAAGTGATATCCAGCAGCAGGGCAATCTCGCGGTCGATCTCTACCTGCACGGCATCGCGTTGCTCTATCAGGCCCAGGCCGGCGGCGACGACGAGATGCTCAAGGATGCGGGGCTGTCGTTCATGCGCGTGCTGGTTTACTTCCCGCAATCGGACTTCGCGGGGCGCAACCTGGTGGGCGGCTCGCTGCTGGAGTTGGCGTTCATTCACGAAAAGCTCGGCCGCGCTGAGAAGGCACAGGAACTTTACGACCGCGCCGCCGCCGAACTTGATCCGCAGGCTGACACCAACCTGTATCAACGATTGCAAACTCTTCGCCCCCGACCCCCGGAAGTGAAAAGCAACAACTGAAAGGGAACATCCCTGATGCGACGAATAACACCCGCCTTGTTCCTGCTGCTGCTGCTGCTGACTGCCGCCCCACTGCTGGCCCAGGAAGCAGCGCCGCCGCCTGCTGCCGCGCCCGCCACAGATACTTCCGGGGGCGTGGTTTCGTTTTTCCAGGCGTTCTTCTGGCCCTCCAACGATCCGATCGGCCTGATCATCATCTGGGGGCTGCTGATTCTCTCAGCCATGAGCGTGGGCTACACCATCAAGCTGGTGCTGGACTTCCGCCGCGACATCGTGCTGCCGCCGCAGACTTCCGACAAGCTCCAGCAATTGATCGAGCAGAAGAAATACCGCCAGGCCATCGACACCGCCAAGGATGATCCCTCTTTCCTGGCCGTGCTGGCGCGATCGGCGCTGGATGAATCGCCCAACGGCTACAGCGCCATGGAACGCGCCATCGAGGAAGCGGCCGACGTGGAAATCTCGCGCATGCTGCGCCCCATCGAAATGCTCAACATCCTGGGCAACATCGCTCCCATGATCGGACTGTTCGGCACCGTTTACGGCATGATCGTCGCCTTCCAGCAACTGGTCGCCACCGGCGGCAAACCCGACCCCGCGTCCCTGGCCGGCGGCATCTCCACCGCATTGGTCACCACCTTCTGGGGACTGGTCGTCGCCATCCCCGCCCTGGCTGCTTACGCCCTGATCCGCAACCGCGTTGACGCATTGACCAGCGAAGGCATGGTGATCGTCGAGAACCTCATCCGCGTCTTCAAGCCCGGCAGCCGTCGCAAGGATCGCTCCTCCTCATCGAGCAGCAGCCGCCCCGACGCGCCGCCCACGCCGCAGCCGAAGTCAACCGAGGACGAGCAGGAAGCGTAACAAAGGAACCTGATGAGCCACGAAGGCACAAAGGACACGAAGCTGGGTGCCACTGTCGCGTGCGGCAGTGCGGCTCATCACACGGCCGACGCGCGGCCGTGGCACCCGCTACAGAAAAACGGGACGTTCACTAACTCTGCGTCCTCTGTGTCCTCTGCGGTGAAACCCGGCTCCTTCAGGATTTATTAGCCATGGCCAAGCACGCTCGACAAGGCGCTACGCCGCAGATGAACATCACGCCGCTGATCGACGTGGTGTTCCAGTTGATCATCTTTTTCATGCTGGTCAACAACATCATCGCCGAGCAGTCGGTGCAGATGATCGTGCCGCGGCTGACCCATTCGCTGACGCACGAGTTGCGCGAAGGCGATCGCGTGGTGGTCAACGTGGCCCCGGGCAATTACGCGCCCGCCAATCGGGCTGCCGACCCGCTGACCTTCGACGGCCGCGCCCACTTCGTGCGCGTCGGACAGTTCACCTTCGGCATGGATCAACTCGATCTGGTGACCGACGAGCTGCGCCAGTGGAAAGCGAATAACCCCAGGATCGAAGTGCTGCTGCGGGCGGACGCAGCGTTGTACTACGACCAGGTGTCGCCCGTGATGACCGCCATCACCGCGGCTGACATCCACACCGTGAATCTCGTGGCCTATATGCCGGAAAACGGAAAAACACAATGAACCGCCAAGACGCCAAGAGCGCCAAGAAAAGCACTGAACGGAAAGACTTGTCGAACTTGTTCGTCTGATTTGATTCCTTCTTTTTTGAATTCCTTGGCGCTCTTGGCGTCTTGGCGGTTCAACAAAAGATAAGCAGCAGCTACCAGCAATATGTCCAAGCGTTCCGAACAACCTGAGCCCGTCGTGGTCCACCACGTGCCGCCGCGCAAGAAGCGGGCCAAAGAGCCGCTGCGCATGCAGTTGAACCTCACGTCCATGATCGACGTGATCTTCCTGCTGCTGATCTATTTCGTCATCACCGCCAGCTTCACCGCTGACGAAGGCGTGCTGACCACCAAGCTGCCGCAGGGCACAGGCTCGGCCAGCCAGGCGGATCTCAAGCCCCCCGCCATCCCGCTGGACATCGTGCTGCGCAGCATCGAACCCAGCAGCGTCCACATCACCGTCAACAATCGTCTGACCGCTGACAGCTTTTCGCAGCTTTACGACCTGCTGGTCAGTTTGCAGAAGGACTACCCGCCGGACAATCCGCTGTTGATCAAGCCCGACGGTCAGGTGCGCTGGCAGCACGTGGTCGATGCCTTCAACGCGGCCGTGCGGGCCAAGTTCTCCAACGTGGCTTTCGCGGCCCAGTAAATGCGGGAAATGAACGTGTACGTGAATGCAAGGCGAAACAGAGGCAGCACCACAAGGTGGCTGTGCTGCGCCTTGATCTTCGCCGTCCACTGCGTGTGCAGCCAGGCCCAGCTTGCCGACAAGAGCCGGCTGATCGACGCTTTGGCCCGCGAAAACATGACCGAACTGCTGCAGCGCCTGATCGAGACCGATCCCCCGGCCGACCCGGTGGAAAAGGCCCGCGTCGAGATCGCCCAGCTTCGCCTGCGCTACAACGATCCCACGCTCTCGGATCAGCAGCGGCAGGAGGCGTATCTCGGGCTGCTCGATCAGACGCGCCAGTTGATCGCTTCGCAACCCGATCACCCGCAATGCCCGCTGTGGCAGACTGATCTGGCAGCCGAACTGCTGGGTGAGTTCCTGCCCGTGCTGCACACGCATGCCGACCTTTTCTACGAGTTCGGCGTCCCCACCGCTGACCAGAAACAGGCCTACGAAAGTGCGGTGACCGAAGCCTTCGAGCAGGCTGTGGCCGCCGAGCGCCGCTTCTACGAACAGAGCAAGAACCTGATGCGGCAGACCTCGCCTTCGCCCGAAAGCGACGACGGCGGCCTGCAGCAGATCCAGATCGACAACTACCGTCTCAAACGCACGCCCTTCTACCTGGCGCAGGCGGCGTACCTGGTTTCGCTGCTGGACGATCAGGCCCCCTACTTCGCGCAACTCGGCCACAACACCATCGTCATCGACCAGGCAGCCACACCGGATGCCGAGCGACAGCGACTGCGGGCGTTGACGCTGCACGTGCTGGACCAGAGCGGCTTGCAGAACGACCCTACAGCCGCCGACGCCGCGTTGACGCTGATCGGCCGGGCTCATCTGCATCAGGGCGATTCGGCCGGCGCTCAGCGCGATTTCGAGCGCGTGCTGGCGGAAGGCGGCAACGATCTGACGCATCTGACCGCTCAGCTTGGCCGCATCGCGGTGACCGCGAAAAACACCGGCATGGAAGCTGCGGTCGGCCTGCTCGAACAACTGCGCCAGCAGCCCTTCGTCAAAGACAGTCTGCTCTATCGTCTGTTGACCGTTGACCTGGAGCATCGCCTGCTTCTTGCAAACGCTACGAGTCCTGCCGACATCGATGCCGCGTATCAGCCGTACTTCACGCTGCTGGCTGACCGTTCGCTGGGCGAGCAGACCGAGGCGCTACGGGCCTACATCTATCAGCGCTGGACGGAGAGCGACGAGGTGCCCAACGTGCCGCTGGTGCGCATGGCTGTGGGACAGGTGCTGCGCGAGCAGGGTCAGGCGGCCCTGCAGGCTGCGGAGCAAAACAACGAATCGCAGGCGCAGGCTTTCGCGCTGCTCGACCGGGCCATCCATTTGAATCGCGCGTTGACTGACGAATCGTTGGCGAACCTGGTGCAGGCCACAGCCACGTACAACCTGGGCATGGCGATGTACCTGCGGGCGGAGGGCCAGGCCCAGGCGCTGCTGGAGGCGGCGCAGGTGCTCGTGCATGGTGCTGACCGCTTCCCCGACCAACCCATCGCGGAGCAGGCGATCGCCGCGGGCATGGCGGTGCTGCGCTGGCTGGATCAGCAGGATCCGCAGCCGCCGGGTGTGAACGAGGCGTATCGGGCTGGAGCGCAGGTGTTGTTTGACCGTTATCCAAGCAGTCAGGCAGCCGACGACGAGCGCGTGTACTACGCCTACAACGTGCTGCAGCGCGACGGTGAGAATCAGAAAGCGGTGGAGTTCTACCGCAAGGTGCCGCCGACGAATGCGACCTATTTCGATGCGCGGCGCGAGATGTTGTTTGCGATGGAGTCGTATGCCGACCCCGATCAATTGCTGACGGCCGCCAAACAGGTGGGCGATGAGGCGCAGCGTGATTCGAGTGAACCGGCCCTGCGTGCGGCGGCCGCGGCGCGGCTGGTGTCCGCCAACGCGCTGGACGCCAAGGGTGATCGCGCCGGTGCGCTACAGCAGTTGGCTGACTTTGAAAAAGATTACGCGGGCCAGGACGACCTGGTGAGCATGGCCCTGGAGCGGCGGATCGTCATTCTCGCCGCCCCCGAAAAGAACACGGACCCCAGCCAACTGGCGCAAACAGCCCAGGCGATGATGCAGCGCTATCCCGACGATGCGGCCGCAGTGATCGACCGTGTGCTCAGCCGCATCGATGAACAGATCGACCGCCAGCGGATGATCGCTGACGATCCCAAGGAGATCACCGCCCAGCGCGAGGCCGCCCGCGCTCGCATCGACAGCCTGGCCCACACCGCCGAAGCGTTGGCCGACCTGCTGGTGCAGTGGGCGTGGCAGCAGAATTTTCAGCCGCAGCAACTGGTGCCCTACGAGTTGATCCAGGTGAAGGTGCTCCTGTTGTCCGGGCAGGCGGATCGGGCGGCGGAGGTGATGCAGCCGCTGATCCAGCAGTACGGCGACAGCTTACAGGTGCTGCACTATGCCGGCGAAACGTGGTTTGCCAAGGGTGATGAAGCGTCGCTGATCGAGGCGGCCGGCTACTACGACCGCATCATCGCGGGCCTGCAGCCGCCCTATCCGGATGAGTACTGGAGCGCCTGGGTTCGCCGGTTGCAGATCAACGACAAGCTGAACCAGTACGCCGACCAGATCCCCGCCACGGTTCGCCGCCTACAATCGCAGGATCCCAATCTCGGTGGCACGCGCTACCGTGAACAGTTGATGGCGCTCTCCCGCAAGCATGGAGGTTAAACGCTTGGATTACCGACCCCTGGCCAAAACGGACTTGAAGCTGAGCCTGCTGGGCTTCGGCAACTTCACCTTCGGCGCCAACTGGTGGGGAGATATCAGCGACGCACAGGCGATCGCCATGCAGAACGCGGCGGTGGATGCCGGCGTCAACTTCTTCGACAGCGCCCCAGCCTATGGTGAAGGCCGCGCTGAACTGCTGCTCAAGGAAACCATCCGTTACGCCGGTCGCGACAAACTGGTGATCTCCACCAAGTTCGGCTACGACCTGAGCCCCGGCCCTTCCGGGGGCGGACATCGTGAGCGGCCGCAGGTTTTCAGCGCCGAGTTCATCCGCCGCGATCTGGAACAATCGCTTACCCGCATGGACATCGACTGCGTGGACTTCTACCAGGCCCACAACCTGAAGCTGCCGCAGTTCAGCGATGAACTGTTCGAGACCATGCAGAAGCTGACCGAGGAAGGCAAGATCCGAAGTTGGGGTATTGCCCTGGGCCCAGCCATCGGCTGGCGCGAGGAAGGTTACCAAGCGTTCCAGCGTGGAGCAGCCGCGGTGCAGACGGTGTTTAATCTCTACGAACAGGATCCCGGGCGCGAATTCTGCGAGTTGGCGGTTGCTTGTGGAAGTGGCGTGATCGCGCGTGTGCCGACCAACAGCGGCATTCTCGATGAGGAATTCAGCAGTGAAAACCACAAGTTCGCCGCCAACGATCACCGCAAGTTCCGCGATCGCAACTGGCTTGTGTACGGGCTGAAAAAGAACGCCATGATCAAGCCACTGGCGGACGAGTTGGGCTTGAGTGTGCGGCAATTCGCATTCAAGTGGCTCGCCAGCCAGCCGGGCCTGATCTCGATTGAGCCGAACATCGTGACGCTGGACGACATCACGCAGTTCGCCGCCGCCGCCGATGGCAAGCCGCTGCCCCCGGAAGTTCTGCAGCAGTTGGCCGACTGGTATGACGATGACTTCGGACTCGGCGAGGATGCCCATCCCTGTGACTGGAAAAGTTCAGTCACGGAGTCGGGGACGATTCGCAGCACGTATCAGTCGCCGCAGGAACATTTCAAGAAGATGAAACCGCAGATGAACACAGATGAACACAGATGAGCAGCGAGTTGCCACAAACGGCTGGTTCTCATCCGCGTTCATCAGCGTTCATCCGCGGTTGCTTGAAGATTCTGCTGATGCCGGTGGGTTCGGCGGGCGATGTGCATCCGTTTGTCGGGCTGGGCGTGGCGCTGAAACAGCGCGGACATGAAGTCACCCTGGCGACCAACGGCCACTTCCGGGGACTGGTCGAGCGGGCGGGTTTGACGTTCGTTGAGCTTGGAACGGCAGAGCAGTTTCGGGAGGTGATGGAAGATCCCGCGCTGTGGAAGCCGGACTTGAGGGCTACGCGATTGGTGTTCGGCATGGCCACGCAATTTCTGCGGCAGCAGTATGAGCTTTGCACGAGTCAGCCGTGGTCCGTCGTGGTGACCGGGCTGTTGGCGTTTGGGGCGCGGGTGGCGCAGGACAAGCAGGGACTGAAAGTGGCGACGGTGCAGTTGGCGCCGGCGTTTTTGAGTGCCCTGAAGCCGCCTCGCTTTCCGGGGCTGCCACTGCCGAGTTGGTATCCGCTGTGGTTGAGACGGGGATTGCTGAATCTGGCGGAAGCGATGGTGGATCGGGTGGCAGCCGGGCCGATCAATGCGTTTCGCCGCGAGTTGGGATTGGAGCCGGTCAAGCACCTGGCGGGAAGCTGGTGGTATTCGCCGCGATGTGTGCTGACGATGTTTCCCGATTGGTATGCCGAGCCGGCAAACGATTGGCCGGCCAACGTGGCGCAGGTGGGGTTTCCGCTGTTCGATGAGTGTGGTTTGACCGCGATGGATCAGTCGGTGCGGGAGTTTATCGATGCGGGTGATCCGCCCATTGCTTTCACGCCGGGCTCCGCCAACATGCAGGCGGGTGCGTTTTTTGCCGCGTCGTTGGCCGCCTGTGAAAAGCTTGGCCGCCGTGCGATCTTGTTGACTCGGCACAGCGATCAGTTGCCGAAGCTGGCGTCACATCCGGGGGCGGGGGCGGGGGCGAGGGCGTTGCACGTGCCGTACGCGCCATTCAGCGAATTACTTCCGGGGGTGGATGCGTTCGTACATCACGGCGGGATCGGCTCGGTGGCGCAGGCGCTGGCGGCCGGGGTTCCGCAACTGGTGATGCCGCTGTCGCACGATCAGTTCGAGAACGCCAAACGGGTGCGCATGCTCGGCTGCGGTAATGAATTACGTGGTCGGCGCTACACCGCCGATCGAGCGGCGGCGAAGCTGGACCAACTGCTGCATGAACCGCGCTACCGGGAACATTGCCGCAACGTGGCAGGCCGCATCGAGCACGGCGCGGGGATCGCCCGGGCCTGCGATGTGGTGGAGCGATTGGCCTACAATGGCCCAGATGAGCAAGTTACCTTTTGATGACGACGCCAAGGTGTTCGAAGGCGTGCGCTTCGATGTGTATCGCGTGGACCTTCCCAAGCGGCACGGCGGCAGCAAGCGGCGCGAGGTGGTGGTGCCGCCCAATGCCGCGGTGATTCTGCCGCTGATGGATAACGGCGACGTGGTGCTGATCCGCAACGAGCGCTTCGCGGTGGGCCAGATGTTGTATGAGATTCCTGCCGGCACACTGGAGCCGGACGAAGATCCCGACAATGCGGCCGGGCGGGAACTGGAAGAGGAGACCGGTTACGCCGCGGCCCCCGGAAACATTCGCAGGTTGTGCCAGTTCTACCCGTCGCCGGGCTTCTGCACCGAGTTTATGACCATCTACGTGGCGGATAAACTCACCTTCCGGGGGCAGAATCTCGATGAAACCGAGAAGATCGAGGTGGCAATCACACCCTGGGACGAAGCTCTGGCCATGATCCGTGACGGACGCATCATCGACGGCAAGACGATCGCCACACTGCTGTATTACCAGACATTTGTGAGGGGCAGCCAAGAATGAGCTGGCGCGATCGCGAGTACATGCAGCACGATTATTCACCTTCCGGGGGCGGCCCCGGAAGAGGCGGGTTCGCCACGCGCCTTGGTTCGCACTCGATGGTCACCTGGTTGATCATCATCAATGCGGTGCTCTATCTATGGGACGGCATCTTCGGCGGCAGCCTGCGGGCCGGCGCCCTGGAGATCAAGCCCCACGCCTACTTCAGCGTGGACACCGCGGTTCATCACTATCAGGTGTGGCGATTCTTCACGTACCAGTTCGTCCACGTTGATTTCCTGCACATCCTCATCAACATGGTGATGCTCTATTTCTTCGGCCCCATCATGGAGCACTGGTGGGGCAGCAGGCGATTCCTGGCGTTCTACCTGTTGTGCGGGGTGGGCGGAGCGATCGTGGCCACGTTGCTGGGCGCGATCCCGGGGATGCAGGTGTTGCCGTCGTTCGTGCCGCTGCTGGGCGCATCGGGTTCGATCTTCGGCATTCTCATCGCAGCGGCGGTGCTGTTTCCGCAGCAGCAGGTGCGTCTGCTGTTTCCGCCGATCAGCATGACCATGCGCACGATGGCTCTGGCGTTTCTGGTGATCGCAGCCCTGAGCGTGATGGCCGGTTCGGGCAATGCCGGCGGCGAAGCGGCCCACCTGGGCGGCGCCGCCCTGGGTTACCTGCTGGTGCGCCGGCCGCGCCTGCTGGACTGGGCGGATCGCTTTTCGCCCGGCGCCATCCAGAGCGGCATCAACAAAGGCCGCTGGCAGAAGAAGCAACAGGATGAACGCGCCTTGGAAGTCGAAGTCGATCGCATCCTGGCCAAGGTGCGCGACCAGGGGCTGGCGAGTCTGACCCGCAAAGAGAAGAAGACGCTCAAGGAGGCGACGGAACGACAGAAGAAGATGGGGTGAGGGGAGGAAAATTTCGAATGTCGAATTTCGAATGTCGAATGTGAAGAAAAACACGGAACCCAAACTTCAATCCAAATTCGACATTCGAAATTCGACATTCGAAATTGTTAAACTTTCCCCGTGTCCGCACTTTCCTTCACCATCGATCACCACGATTCCTCCACCCGGGCCCGCACGGGCAAGGTGGTGACGCGGCATGGTGAGTTCCTGACGCCGGCCTTCATGCCGGTGGGCACGCAGGGGGCGGTCAAGGGGATTCTGCCGCACCTGCTGCGAGCGACCGGGGCACAGATCATCCTGGCTAACACCTATCACCTGATGCTGCGCCCCGGAAGTGATCTGGTTCGACAAATGGGCGGGTTGCAGCAGTGGACGCGCTGGCAGGGCCCGATGCTGACCGACTCGGGCGGTTACCAGGTGTTCAGCCTGTCGCAGATCAACAAGATCAACGAGCACGGCGTGACTTTCCAGAGCCACATCGACGGCGCCACTGTGGAGCTGACCCCCACGCGCTCCATGCAGGTGCAGAACGACCTGGGGGCC
>CAYYGM010000111.1:0-14992 GCA_964471555.1 uncultured Phycisphaeraceae bacterium | reverse complement strand
CAATCACTCCGCATTACTCGGGACAGACCAAGCGTGTTCCTATCTTCACGTGCTGCGGCTGCTTCAACTTGCCGCTGGCGTGGGCCAGCAACATCGCAGCCACTTGCTCGCCCTGCTGTTGAGGGTCCAGCACCGATTGATCGTGCGGAAGCTTCAACGGCTCCAAGGGACCGGCCGAGTAGTAACCGCTGTAGGTCACCACCACGTCGCGGCCCGGCGTCAGGCCCTGCGCGGTCATCCCGGCCGCCACCCGTTGAGCCAGCGGCATGCCCCAGACGAATACGCCCAATCGCCTGCTCCTGGCGGTTTCCTCCGCGATGGTCGCCGCGATGGGCATGTCGTGCACGGGCAGAAAACGGATGGCCACCTGATGCGGGCTGTAACCGCACTCCGCCACCCGGCGGTTCATGGCATCCAGGAACACGAAGCCGCCGCCGTACATCCGGTTGTGCATCACCAGCAGCACGCGATCGCAGCCCTGCTGCCGGAAGTAAGTCGAATGCAGGTCCGCCATCTGTTCGTAATCATTGTCCATCGACGAAACATTCCTGATCCCCGCGAAAGGCGTCCCCGAAATCACAGCCGGCAGACCTGACTCGCTGATGACAGCCTGGGCGTCGATCGACGAACGCGACAGCACGAAGCCCGCGCTCTCGTGGTTGCGCCTGGCTTCGGAAACCAGTTGCGCGGTGAACTTGCCTTCATCGCGCTCCGGGAAGTAGTTCCATTGAATGTGCGCATCCGGGAGGGCTCGTTGAATACCCAGCACGTGGCCGTCGGCATAAAAACCCTCAGCCGTGCTGTCCGTGCGCACCGACAACACGTAAACCTTGCTCAGCTTGGGCTGCACGCCCTCCTGCCAGATGGTGTCCGCCACCACCGGGGCCGCCCCGCGCGAGCGCGACAGGCAACCCTGCACCGCCAGCAGTTGCAGGGCCCGATTGGCGCGATGCGTGCTGACGCCCAGCAGTGTGGCAGCCTCGGACGCGGTCAGATAGGAATCGCCCGGCTTCAGGTTCCGCTCGCGGATGTCCTGTTTGAGCTTTCCCGCCAGACTGACCATCAGACTTGAAGACACATGAACCTCCGGGACAGAACGGTGATGAGTTCCGTCAAAAATGATAGTAATCGTTTATTTTTGATTGTCAAACACAAAAGTAGAAATATCTCCCCAGTGGTGCCTGTTACAGCCTCACTGCTAGGGAAATTGGCTCCCGGCAGAGGTGAAGATCGCGCGGATGGCGCCTTGGATTAAAATTTATAAATTATTGAAAATATTAGATTTGAGGTATTTCTCAAATGGCAGGTAACTGCGGAACCACCTCACCACGGCAGGCGGAACACGGCATCCAGGTAGCGATCGAAGCGGCCGGTCATGTACGCCAGGTCAAGAATGGTGAAGCGATTGCGGATCAGCCGGGCCTGGTGGAAGCTTCGCCGCATGCGCAGGGCGTCGATGCCGATCTGCAGCGGACTGACCGGGCAACCGGCCGTCTGCAACATGGCGGCCATGAGTTTGCTCTCGATCAACTGATCGCGCAGGCGCTGACGCAGCATCGGCCAGCGCTCCACCAGGTGGGTCAGCAGATCGTGCATTTGATCGCCGGTCTGGAACTTGGCGGCTACTTCCTGCGCTGCCAGTTCGCTCAGCTCGGGTGTGTCGAAGGCGGCTCGCGCCTTGTCGATCTGCTGCTGCCGCCCCGGTTGACGGGCACAGAGATAGTCGATCTTCAGTGTCTCCAGATCGTCGGCCAACAATTGCTCGTACAGCTTCACGCTGGCCAGCGTGGCGACCGCGACTTTGAAACCGTGCAGCGGCGTCGAGCCTTCGTGTGTGTGATGCTGCATATCCCACAGGTGGCTGAACTGGTGCTCCGCTCCCGCAGCCGGACGCGAGTTGCGATGGGCCTGAATGGCGAAGCCGCTGCTCATCAGTCCGTGCACCAAACGCCCCAGCATCTGTCGATCACCACGGGCCACGCCGCCGGGATCGTCCAGCGCTGCCCGCAACGGTCCCTGCACGATGGCCCAGGCCCGCGCATCGATCGCCTCGAAGCCCATCAGGTCAGCCACGATCCAGTCGGCGCCGGCGGGAACCTTGGCCATCAGATCCCCGTAGCCTGCGGCATTCAGCTCCATCGGGGCCGCGGCGATCACGTCCAGGTCGGCCAGCACGCAGCGCGGGGCGGGACAGAAGAAAGTCTGCTTCAAGCCGTCACATGTGATCGATGCCCCGTAGGCGGTGTAGCCATCGACCGAAGCGGCGGTGGCCACGCAGAGGTAGCTGCGCCCGCACTCGTAAGCTGCCAGCTTCACCAGGTCGTTGATGGTGCCCGAGCCGACCGCCACCGGAATGGCCTGCGTTGTTTGCAGTTGCTCCCGGACGCAATCGACGAAGCCGTACTCAGCATACAGATCGTCATCGACCAGCAGCAGCGGTTCGCCCGCCGCCAGGCCGTCGCGTTGCAGTTGAGCCTGCACCTGTTGCCCAGCCGCCTTGTAGGTATTGCTGTCGGCGACGACCACGGCCTTGCAACCGGCGAAGTGTCGAGCGAATGCTGCACTAACCTCTGCGTTGACTCCCTCACCCACCCGCAGTTCGGCCGTATCCGTCGCTGCCGCCAGGGCAGCTTTCAGATCGCCGTCCATCTGCGTCGCTGTCATGTTCATGGCACGCTCGATTCGTGCTCCTGATAGTACCGCTTCACCGCATCCACCGTCGCCTGCACGTAATCGGTGGCGAAAGACGCCACGCCCAGATCCAACAGTTTCTCATAAACCTCCGGCTCGTGTACATCCCACGGCAGCACCTGGAAAATGATCCCCTTGCCCCGCAGTTCGTCGGCCAAATCACGAATGAACTGCGAGGAAGGCGTAAACGGGTCTGCCGCCTGCACATTGTAATGCACATGCACCTGCAGCATGGTCAGATCCGCGAAGTCGATGTCGCGCAGATCCTGCACCGTCCGGGCGATCTGCTCCGGCGTGCCGCCGATCCACTGCAGGGTGTTGGACTGCGGCAGCAGCTTCTTCCACTGCGCGTGCAGGTCGTGATACTTCGAGGCCAGGATCACCCGTGACGCCAGGCCGTACTGGTTGACCATCGCGGCCAGAACCGTCAGGTCCACGTTCTTGATGTCCAGGTACAGTCGGCGTTGCGGATGCGTGCTCATGGCGGCGAACAACTCGCGGACCCGCGGCACGTGCAGGCCGGCATACGCATCACCCATCCAGCTTCCCACGTCCAGTTCCGCGACCTGGGCATAGTCCAGATCCTCGATGCCCTTGTCCGCCAACTGGGGCGGCGCATCCTTGACCAGTCGCTTGAAGTTGTTGTCGTGGAAAGCCACGATCACGCCGTCGCGCGTGGTGCGCAGGTCGGCCTCCGGCACCACGCCGTGCTTCCAGCCGTAGTCGAAAGCCAACATCGTGTTCTCCGGCAGCAGCTTGCCGGCCCCGCGATGGGACTGGATGACGAAGTCTTTCATGGGAATGTACTGCGGCGCGGTCAGCGCAACCGGTTGGCCGGCACAACCAGCCGAACCGAGCACCCCAAATACCAACACGCCTTGCCACAGGCGATGGTTCATCCGTGATGCAGACTTTCAACCTGGCCCGCACGGTTGGGCGGCACATCGCTCAGCGACGTGAATTGCTGATAGGCTTGGTACTGGGCGGCTCGTTCCTGGTCGTCCCAGCCCAGCAGGCTGCCCATCCAGTGGCAGACCCATCTGGCCGCCTCCTGCTTGCTTTCCACGTAATGATGCCAGCTTGTGCGGCGGATCATCACGTCGCTGAGCGTGCGCGCCCACTCGTGCGTGCAATAGTAAATCACCGAATCTTCTGACAATGGCGGAGGCAGGATGCCGCTGTACGTATCGGTCAGACCGCCGGCCAGCAACGGTTGCCTGGCTGTCAGGCACGGTCCAGCCTTGAACCTCTCGCGCTTGACGATGCGGTCCAGGGCCTGCTCGGCGATCAGGCGGTATGTGGTCAGCTTGCCGCCGGCAATGTCCCACCAACCCGGTTGGCCGTTGAGGATCACGTGCCGACGCGAAATGTCCGACGGCGTCCCCTTGCTGTCGGCAATCAGCGGACGCAGGCCCGCCCAGTGGCTGATGATGTCCCCCTCGCTCAGCATCAGACCTTTGAAAGCGGTGTTGACCGAGTTGAGGATGTAGGAAACGTCAGCCGGCTCCGCCCGCACATCTTCCAGCGAGCCCTGGTAATCGGTGTCCGTGGTGCCCAGGATCAAGCGCTCGCCCCAGGGAATGACAAACAGAATCCGCTTGCCCTCGCTGACCACCACCGCGTCGTCCACCGGCAGGTGACTGCGATCGACCACCAGGTGCACGCCCTTGGACGGCCGCAGTTGCAGACCGCTGTGCTGCCAGTGGCTGGCCCAGGGACCGGTGGCGTTGACCACGCAACGGGCCCGCAGATCGTATTCCCTGCCGTCGTTTTCGTCACGACACCGGCAGACCCAGACATCCCCGCTGCGCTCGGCGGACAGCAGCGGCATGTAGTTGAGCACGGTCGCGCCATGCCGTGCCGCCGAGCGCAGGCTGTCGAGCACCAGCCGGGCGTCGTTGGTCAGCGCGTCGTAATAGCGCACCGCGCCGCGCAACTGCTCATCATTGATCTTCGGCAGCCAGCGCTGCACGACGTCCGTGCCCGCCGCATCGGAGCGGCCCAGGTTGCGCCCGCCGCTGAGCAGGTCATAGACCTTCACCCCGATGCGCATCTGCCACATGGAATAGCGATCGCGCTCGTACACCGGATAGATGAAGCGCATCGGCTCCGCCAGGTGCGGCGCGATGCGGGCGATCACCCGCTTTTCCACACTCGCTTCATGCACCAGTCCCAGACGAAATTGCTGCAGGTAGCGGATCCCGCCGTGCAACAGGCGTGTGCTGCGGCTGCTGGTGCCGAAGGCGAAATCGTGCTGCTCCACCAGCGCCACGCGCAGCCCGCGCATCGCGGCGTCCCGCGCCACGCCCGCGCCCACGATGCCACCGCCGATCACCAGCAAGTCCAGCGGCCGTTCCTGCGCCGCTTCGATCATTCGCGTCCGCTTGGCATCCGGGGTGCTCATCGCGCCGCCCCCCTCGACTGCGCGATGAGACGCCCCAAATGCTCCAGGTCTTAAACCACCAGGTCCGGCTGCAACCCTAAGCGTTCGATGTCATCCCGCGTGGCGTCGCCGGTCAATACCAGCACACTCAGCAACCCCGCCTGCTGACCCATCCTGATATCCGTCGTCAATCGATCCCCCACCATCGCCGCCTGATCGCTGACAAGCTCCCAGCGCTGAAGGATCGGCTGAATCATCGTCTCGTGCGGCTTGCCCAGCACCGCATCCGCCTGCCGCCCTGCCGCTTCCTCGATGCAGCGCGTCACCGCGCCGCAATCGACCAGCAGCGTCGGCTGATCCGTCGGGCAGAACACGTCCGGGTGCGTGGCGATAAACAGCTTGCCCCGCTTGACCCACCATGCGGCCGCACAGAGATTCGCATAGGTCAACTGCGTGTCGAACCCCACCACCACCGCATCCGGCTCGCTGCCGCCGTCACCATCGGTGATCTGGAAGCCTGCCGCCGCCAGGTCCGTCTTCAACCCGCCGGTGCCCAGGACATACAGACGCTTGACCCGCGGATGATGTTGGCGCAGGTAGAACACCGTCGCGTGCATCGAGGTGAGCAGACTGTCGGCATCGGCTGCGATGCCCAGTCCGCGCAGCTTCTGCACATACTCGCTCACGCTGCGCGAGCAGTTGTTGGTCAGGAAGGTGTAACCGATGCCCGCCTCAACCAGGTCGGACAGAAACTTCAGGGTGAAGGGGAACAACCGCGAACCGGCGTAGATCGTGCCGTCCATGTCCAGCACGATGTGCCGCAATCGGCCCAGGCGCCGGCGGACGTTCTGTTCCACGGCCTGAGGTTCGGTTGAGCGCATAAAAAAAACTCCACGGCCTGTTCCGCGGAGCCTTCTCTTTGTCTCTGGCTCTGATGAATCGGCTTGCTGAAAATGGTGTATGCTGTCCCTGTAGCATAGCTCACAACAAAGCCTGATACAACAACTTTTTACGCAATGAGCGGCGTTATTTTTGGGACTTCGGCACCAATCTTGCTCCCTGGTCCTCCGTTCCTGACTTCTCTCGCCTCGCTGCAACTTCACCGCCATGAAAACATCCCCCAAGCGCCCCACCCCGTTGCACCTGACCCGCCCGGTCATTCCCGTGTTGTGGGACTCGGCTGCCATCAGTCCCGTGCTTGAGGCTGCCGACATGATCTTCCTGCAGGGTGGCAGCATTGCCGAACTGGATGATGTGCTCAGTGCCTTCGATCACCCCATCACCCGCCACAAGCCGATCCTGTTGAACCTCGACCTGCTGGCCGGGCTCTCGGCTGACGAAGCGGCGTTGACTTATCTGAGCAATCGTCCGCTGATCCGCGGCATCATCACCACCCGCCATCACCTGGTGCAAGCCGCCCACAACCTCGGCCTGCAGGCGATCGTGCGCATCTTCCTCCAGGACTCACGGGCCGTCGATCGCGGCATCCACGTCGCCCGTCACATTCGGCCCGAGGCCATCGAACTATTGCCCGGCATCGCCGCCTCTGAAGTGATCACTAACTTCAGCGACCTGGACATCCCCATCCTGGCCGGCGGCCTGATCCGCACCCCCGAACACGTGCAACACATCCGCGCAGCCGGCTGCACCGCCGTGTCCACCTCCCGCCCGCAGTTGTGGGAGTTGAATCAGAAATAAAATACTGGCCACGGATGGACACGGATGAGCACGGATGCCCGATGATTGAGCTTCTGTTTGGAATCCGTGTTGATCCGTGTCTATCCGTGGTTAAATGCCTGATCCAAGTTTATCCGCGTTCATCCGCGGTTGCTTTTATTTCCCCGTTCCACCAGCTTGCCCCATCTCGATCATCATCCGCCTTCCCGGCAGGTCGATCCAGAAGCGGCGCACGGGGCCTTCGTTCATCGAGGTGGGAAAGCCCAGCCCGATGCCGGACATGCTCGGCAGCAGCAGGTTCATGCCGAACACGCCGTCGAGCACCACTTCGCTGCCGTCGTCCAATGTCGTGCCCACGTCGTGAACCAGCACGCACACGTTGCGCCATTCCAGCACGATGCCATTGGCGGTGCGCACGCGCAATTTGTCGAGTACGTAGCCGGACGGTGAGCTGACGTTGCCTTCGATGCCGCCAATCGGCAGCGAGAAGGTGGAAGGGCGCGTCGGGTTGCCGGCCGCATCGAGGATGCCCAGGGCCTGGGCATGTCTGGTGCTGATGATGCTGGCCGCAGCGCCGGTGTCCAGCAGCCAGTCGCCAGTGAACGTGCCACCCCCGGAAGTATCGGTATGCGTTTCGACGCCGACGAGCATGGGGTTCGGCGCTAACGTCGGCTTGGGGCCGTGATCGTCGGGATTCTGCAATCGGCTGAACCAGCGCAATGTCAGCGGCAGCACGTGATCCACATGAGCAGGCACGTAACCCATCGGGTGCAGCCGGACCGACGCGCCGCCGCCGAGCATGCTGTCCAACTGGGCCAGGCCCGACAGGTCCACGCCCAGGTTCAACTCTTCCCCCAGTTCCTTGAGCATCTGCGCTTCATCGGCACCTGTCTTGACCTGCGGATCGACCTCCACCACCAGACGCGCCATGCCCGGCACGCCAACCACGTTGATCTCGCCCATCATCGCCAGCAACCCCGACATCGGTGTTGTCGTCACCTGCGTTCTCATCTGTTGCAGCACCGGCGTGAACTGTCCCGGCGTTGCATCCAGCGCGCCTGTGAAGTCCGCCAGGCTCAGGGTGTACACATCACTGACGTGCATGGCCGTGCTTCCGTGCAGGGCTGCTTCGTGATAGACCGCATCGGGCAACACCGCCAAACCAAAGCGCTGGGCTGTCTCCACGCAGATCACCACGGCGCTGGCCCCAGTGTCCAGATACGCGGAAAAGTACGGCACTTTTGTCGGTTGATCATCCATCAGACCTGACAACTCCGACAGCCCGCTGAGCGGCTGACCGTCCCGGCTCAACTGCACGTACACCTTGGGCTGGCCCGCGGCCGCCTCGCCCGTCGGCGGCATGACCACCACCTGCTGCCCGCGCAGCGCGGACGACAACGTCAACAGAGCCAACAGAAATCCAGCACAGGTGCGGCCGTGTTTCATGTTGCAATCACCCCAGGGTACGACATCGTTCCAACACCGCTTCGATCTTGTCATCCGGCGTGCCCGCTTCCACATCCGCGATCACCACGTCGCATGGGCCAAAGGCTTCTGCGATGCGAGCCAGGTCTTCGCCGACCTGATCCACAGTCTTATCGCGCAGATCCATCGGCGTGTACATCACTGCCCGGCGAGCGTCGGGAAACAAGGCCTTAGCCCAGGTCAAATCCGAATGCATGCCCATGTCGATGTAGCCGACCCCCGGAAGTCGGGCGTAAAACTCCAGGTACGGATCCGCCGTCCAGGCGCAGTTGTGCACGCCGATGCACTCGAACGCCTGGGCCAGTTTCATGTCGTGCGGCAACAGATAACGTTCGTATTGCTGCGGGGCGAGCATGTTGACCAGACAGTTGCTCACGGTGATGAATGTCTGCTCGATGCCGGTGGCGCGCTGGGCGGCATGCAGACGCTCGATGCCCGCGAGCATGGTCTGCGTCACGCAATCGAACAGGCGATCGCAGCGCTGCGGATGATCGTAGAGATCGGTGAACAGATCCTGCCCGCGCAGGCGCTGGGCGTTGTTGAGCACACCCTGCCAGTTGATGTATCCGACGACCTGGCCCTCCAGTTGGGCGATGCGTTCCACCTGTAGCATCAGTTGCTGGAAGAAGGGGTTGTTGTCGAGGTCGGGCGGGGTGAGGTTGTCGATGGTTTCGGGCGAGAGGTAATCGTGTTCGACGTTGGGCCAGTTGTCCGGGGCATAGAGGATGGGCAGGCCGAAGATCGCCGCCACGTTGCAGGCCCCGAACGTGCCGGTGAGCAGGTCGAGCGGATGATCCGGGCGATGGATGCCGCCGATGCGCGAACCCCCGAAGTGCTTTCGCAGCAGGTTGCGCATGGCCAGTGTCGCATCGCGCCGATACATCACATCGGTGTGGAACGTTCGGCCGAAGTCGATGTCCAGATGTTGGCGGAACCACGCGGGGGTGAAGCCGATCTCAGGCCGCACGAAAGGTTCATCGCCGTCGGCAGGTCGCCGCGTAGCCGGGGCTGCGGGAGCGATGTAGCTGACCAGTTGTCGCGTGGCTGTGAGCATGTCCGCAATCCTTGACCCAGCCAATCGGTGCCACTTGCCCACATGCTACCAGTTGCCGCAGGAAAAATGGCGCGTAATTACCTTCATCCGCAAAAGTGACACTACACTGACTCGAGGCCGATCCCCGCTTCACGCGACACAAGGAGACTCCAGATGCGACAGACACTGACGCTGACCGCTGCGATGTTGCTCGCCCTTGCCTGCACCGCTCGTGCAGACGATGCGCCGATCATCATCAAACCGGGCCTGTTCGACATGGAAGCCGGCGACACGCGCGGCCTGCCGACCGTCGAGGGTGCCGAAACGATCACCATCTATCGCGCCCAGGACGACACCGACAAGTTCGTCAACCATCCGCAACTGATCGTCTTCAAGGGCCGCTTCTACGCCACCTGGCAGGCCACGCCCCAGGATGAGGACTCCGACGATTCGGTGGCGGTGTACAGCGTCAGCGAGGATGGGAAAACGTGGTCGAAACCCATGGTCATCGCCGGGCCGTTGCAGGACAACCTGTATCACGCATCGGGCGGCTGGTGGACGGACGGCCAAACGCTGGTCTGCTACATCCTGCGCATGCAGCACGCCTCGTTCGGGTCAACCAAAATCACCGAAGTCCGTACCAGCACCGATGGGGAAAACTGGTCCGACTACAAGGTGGTGCTGCCCAACGCCATCGTCAGTGCCGGCCCACAACAAATCCCCAGCGGCCGCCTGATCCTCACCGGGCACGGCACCGCGCCCAGCGGCGTCGGACACCTGTGCCAGATTTTTTACAGCGATCAAACCGACGGCATCAGCGGTTGGAAACAGGCTGAGCTGCCTTTCTTCGGGCCGATGAATGAGGCGAAAGACGATCAGGGCAACATCACCCGTTCGTCCGGCCGTGCGTCCGAGCCCAGCTCGTTCGTCCGCGCCGACGGCCAACTCACCATGATCTTCCGCGATACCGTGTGGGACCGCTCGAAGCGAACCTACCGTGTGCTGGCTTCCGTCAGTGCCGATCGCGGCCAAACCTGGTCCATGCCCGTGCTCACCGATATGCCCGACTCCCAGAGCATGCAGTGCTGCGGCAACCTGCCCGACGGCACCGCCTACATGATCAATTGCCCCAGCAGGGAATTGTGGCAGCGCGTGCCCCTGGCCATCACGCTCAGCCGTGACGGCATCACCTTCGACCGCTCTTTCGTCGTGCGCGGCACACCCCCCGAGCGCCGCTATGAAGGCAAGAGCAAAACGTTCGGCTACAGCTACCCATCCGCCATGATCCACGACGACGCCATCTGGATCGCCGCGGCTGTAAACAAGGAAGACATCGAAGTCACGCGCATCCCCCTGTCTAGCCTGGCCCCCTGAATGACGCCCAACTGCACCACCGCCCCGATCAGGCCAGCCATCGTCCGCAGATGAACAGAACCGAGCCAGAGCGAAAAACACAATGAGCCACGAAGGCACGATGAACACGAAGATAGAACCTGGTGTATGAGTTTTTCCCTTCGTGCCCTTCGTGGCGAGTCCAATGTTGTCAGGCGACCTGAGGATTTTGGATTGAAGGAACGGAGCAATGATTCAACAAATCAACAATCCTCAATCAACAATCAAAAATCTGTCCCCCCGTTTTTCTCCCCATGGCAGCGCGATCTACCGGTGGTGTATGGGCGGTCCGGCGACGCGTAGGTCGCCGGTTGGGGGCGTTCGTATTCGCGCCAAAATAATTGTTTGACGACGTTCAGCGCGCTGTCGGAGTGTAGGGTCGGCGTCCGCAGGTGAGCAGCCAGGCTGCGCCGAGCATGCTCAGAGACGTCGGCTCGGGGATGATCAGGCTGCGGAAGTTGGGGATGCGGTGGAAGGTCATCATGTTGGCGTCGTGCCAGCGGCGGGCCAGGCCGCGCTCGTCTTCCCAGGCGGTGCGCGAGACGAAGACGATGTCGTCGCCGTCGAACTGCATGTAGGGGTAATTGAAGCCCTGGAACTGGTTGGACAGCCCTTGGGTGACCTGCTTCACGAACGTGAACTCGCTGTCCAGATCGTCGGCGCACCACAGGGCGATGCCGGTGCGGATGTTTTCCGGCAGGGGCGAGTAGCTGGTCAGGGCCCAGTACTTGTCGGAGACCGGGTCATACTGGATGGTGTACTTCGAGTCGCTGACAGGGATCACGAAGGGATCTTCCGAACTGTAGGCCTGGACCAGGTTCTGGTTGATCACATGGGCGACGTGATTGGAGGCGGAGTTACTCGAGCCGCTGCCTTTGCCCATGACCGCCAGGCCGCCCTCGCGGGTGAGGGTCAGTTCGGGTTCGCCGCTGACCAGGGAACCGCCCGACATCGCGGCCCGCGTCCAACTGGCGGGGTTCATCAGGTCGGCGTCCACGGGGGCGGAGATCACCGTCGCTACTTCAGTCGCGCACCAGAGGCGGCCCTGGCTGACCAGGACATGCGCGGGCGAAGTGCGAAAGTCCAGGTTGAGATTGACCGGACTGCTCCAGGTTTTTCCGCCGTCGGTGGATTTCTGGATGGCAGCGCGTTCGTTGATATCGCCCAGCACGTACATCGCGCCGTTGTGATAGAAGTGCGTCTGGTGTTTGACATCAATGGGCGTCTGGTTGAGCGCTTGCCAGGTATCGCCTTTGTCCTTGGAGATCCACAGGCGGACGGTGAAGCCGCTGCGTGGCTCGCCGCCGGACGCGCCCGCGATGTAATCGCCGTTGGGCATGATGTACAGGCTGGGGCTGGTGATCAGGACGTTGTAGTTGGGCGTGATGATGCGCCCTTCCGCCTGTTCGGAGATCGGCAGAGGATTGGCGAAGCGCATGTTGGCGCCTTCCGCGCCCATGAACAGCGTGGGCAGATCGGGATTGGGTTGCGGGATGTTCACCCATTGGCCGACCTGCGTGTAGTCGTATTCGTAGAGGTAGAAATTCTGAATGGTGGAGCTGAAGACGCCGGGCACGCGCTTCCAGTCACCGATGCCGACGCTGTCGCGATAGGGAGCAGCGATGAGCATTTTGCCGGTCTGGTTGGCGGAGAAGGATTGCAGGGCGTAGTCGAGTCGGGTGTCGGTTTTGTGGTAGCCGACGGGGATGGGAACGGTGGCGTAGTTGCGGTTGATGATGGGATCGGAGCGGGTGTCGAACAGGTGATATTGCCCGGGGATGAGTGCGTCCTGTTGCCAGTCGAGGCGGTCGGGGATGGGATACATGTGGGCCAGGCCGGAGCTGCCGACGTTGTTGATGTCAACGCCGTTGCCGCGCACGTCGATCATCATCTGTGCGGTCGCCGGTCCCGCCACTGTGAACAGATACAGCGACAGAACGGCACAAAGAAGCCTTGCAAGACGACTCATTTTGACGCTACCCTTCACCCTGAGCCGGATTGTTGATCAAACCCACACCCAACCACAGAACCGGGCCATCCGCCAGCCAGTGTAACCGCTCCTGCTGGAAACACCTATGGTTAATTGCAGGATGCTGGACCGATTCCAATCGTTTTCAACGCGGCAAGTCGCGCTATGTGGCGTACTGATCGTGATGCGATTACGGCCGATCCCGCACGTCCGGGGGTTGCCAGGGCACGGCGCCGCCGCGCTGCATGTGGGCGCGGAGTTTGACCGCCAACTCGGTGTAGGTGTCGGGCTGTGTGTCGCGCAGATCCGTGGTCTCCTGCGGATCGTCAGCGATGTTGAACAGCTCGAAGCGGCCTTCGATTGAATTCTGCAACAGCTTCCAGTCGCCGCTGCGAGCCAGCCAGACGGATTGGCCCATGTAGCGTGAGCCGCCTTCCCTGCGGGTCCAGAACAGGTCACGCTCGATGGTCTGCGTCTGGCCCAGCAGTGTGGGCAGGATGCTGATGCCATCAATGGGATGATCGATGGCAACGCCGGCCGCATCGCAGCAGGTGGGGAAGATGTCCATGCTCAAGGTGATCTGATCGGTCAGCGTGCCGGCCTGGATGTGGTGGGGCCAGACGGCGATTTGCGGGACACGGATGCCGCCTTCGTACATGTCCTGTTTGCCGCCGCGGGTTGGGCCGTTGTTGGCGCCGACGCTCAGTTGTCCGCCGTTGTCGCTGGAGAAGATGATGAGCGTGTTGTCGGTGATGCCGGCTTCGTCGATGGCGTCGAGCACGCGGCCGATGTTGTGGTCGAGGTGCTCGATCAAGGCCACCAGTTTGCAGCGATCGTCAGCGATGTTCGGCTCGCGGGCTTTGACCTTTTCGATCCACTCCAGCGGGGGTTGGATGGGTGTGTGCGGCGCGTTGTAGGCAAGGTAAAGGAAGAACGGCCGGCGATGGTCGGCAGGCGCTTGCGTGCACTGCCTGATGTATTCAATGGACCACTCGGTGAAGACGTGCGTGGCGTGGCCGGGCGGATCGACGGTTTCGCCGTCGTAGCGCATGTAATTGATGTCGGCGCGGAGATGGGTGTAGTAATCGTCCATCATGTCGCCGAGGAAGACAGCCGCGTGATCGAAACCCTTGGCCTGCGGCAGCGCTTCAGGGCGATCGCCCAGGTGCCACTTGCCGACGATCGCGGTCTGATAGCCGACCTTTTTGAGCATGGCGGGCAGCAGCACGGAATCCGGCGAGAGATAGCCCCAACTGGATTTCGGATCGTGCGTGCGGATGACGCCGGGCACGCCGACCAGTTCGGGATAGCGACCGCTGAGCAGAGCGGCCCGCGTGGGTGAGCACACCGGGCAGTTGGCGTAAGCGCGGGTGAACTTCAGGCCGCGGGTGACGAGGCTGTCGATGGCGGGGCTTTGCAGATCGGTGGCGCCGTAGGAGGAAAGATCGCCATAGCCCAGGTCGTCAACGAGGATGACGACGATGTTGGGTTTCGTCTGAGCCGGTGCGGGTGTGGAGACATCAGCGAGTGCTGACGGCCCCAGAAGCAGACAGGCGCTCAAACCCATGGTGTTGCGTTGACCGAGCAGCATCCGGAGATTCCTTGCGAATACGTGGACTTGTTGTCGTCGATTGTACTTCAGTCGCAAGGATGGCCAACGCAGCGATGAAGACGTCGGTGTCGCGGCTTGTGTGAAGCTATCCGGTGTGAGTGTGGGACGATGTGCCGGCGCGCCAGGCGCAAAAAAAACACCCCTCGCGACGAACGCAGGAGTGCGTAGATCGGACTTCTCTCTCCTCCCCCCTTACCCTGCGCCCTTTCTGGACTTGCGTCCGGGCGTCTCCACGCAGAGGCGGTGGGAGGCTCACAACTGGAGTCATTATAACCGTGTGAACGGCGTTTGGCTAGAGGAAAATGGTCCGCGAACTGGCTTTTTTTACGCGTTAAAATGGGCAAGAGCCCCAAGGATGGCAAGCTGGTGGGCTGCCGATCCCTGAGGCTCTTGCTTGTTGGACTGACAGTTTCCTGAATGTCAGTCGGTTTTACACGTTCAGGCCTTGCGACGACGCAGGACCAGCGGCAGGGCCAGACCCATGAGGGTCAGCGCGGCCGGCTCGGGGATGGCGACCTGGGCCAGCGCTTCGTCGAAGCTGAGGTCGGCACCGACGCCGAAGCCCCAGTTGTCGCCGAGGATCTGCAGGTCCGCCAGGTTGACTTCGCCGTCACCGGTGAAGTCCGCGGTGGACCAGGTGGCGGTGGTGGACTGCCAGTTGTCGCCGAGGATCTGAAGGTCCGCCAGGTTGACCATGCCGTCATCGTTGGCATCGCCGGGCTGCAGAGCAATCAGGGCGAGGGTGGTCAG
>CAYYGM010000110.1:0-15124 GCA_964471555.1 uncultured Phycisphaeraceae bacterium | reverse complement strand
GACAGCAAACGCTTCGTGGCCCAACGCACGATCGACCAGGCCACGCAGCGCATAGCCGATCACCTCAAGCAGGCACACCAGTCTCATCCCGAGCAACTGGGGGTGAACGCTGGGGAACTGCTCCAGGCGCTGGCGTGCGATGCGGCGGTTTTCGATGCTGCGGAGTCTGACCTGATCAGGCGCAGTTTGATGGTGCGGCAAGGGGAATTGCTGGCCCTTTCCGAGCATCGGCCGCGCATGGATGAGGGCGAGCGCCGCCTGCTCGAACAACTGGCCGAAGCGTATCGCAAAGATCACAGCATGCCGCGGCGTCCGGCCGAACTGGCCGAAACGCTGAAGCAGCCGGAGAAGAAGGTGCGGCAATTGATCCGGGTGCTGGCTGATCGCGGCGATCTGGTTCACCTGACCGAGCAGATCTTCATGCACCGGGAAGCGGTGGCCGCGGCCGAGGCGGTGGTGCGAATGCTCTTTGTGCAGAGTGAACCCGGAGGATTCGCAACTTGCGGCACTACCGGGGGCGGGGGCGGGGGTGGGGGGCGATTCACCACGGCTGAGTTTCGTAACGCCCTGGGCGCCAGTCGCAAATATGCGATTCCCTTGCTCGATCATTTCGATCGCACACGGTTGACGATTCGCCACGGCAGTGTGCGTACACCGGGCGCTTTGGTGCGAAACAATTCTCCACAATAGGATTGTGCCGCGCGGTGCGTGCAGTAGAATGGGCGGGTTCATCCCGATGTGTTTCACTGCCGAAGCCCGCAGTCCTATCCGGTGTAAAACATGACTGTTGATATTCAAAAACGCCGTCGTGTCATGGCTCGTTCGCGTGAGCTGGGGCACTGCATCTGCGATCCGCGTCGGCCGTGTCCGTGTGACGTGTTCACTTCGCAGGGAATCTGTCCCTGTGCCGGCGAGCGCCCGGACCCGGTGCCGGCCGAGCAGGTGCGCTTGACGGAACTGGTGCGCAATGCCGGCTGCGCTTCCAAGATCGCGCCGGGTGATCTGGAAGCGATCCTGTCTCGCTTGCCTGCGGTGGATGATCCGCGCGTACTGTGCGGCGTGGCGGCGGGTGACGATGCGGGGGTGTATCAGCTCGACGGGCAATGCCTGGTGCAGACGGTGGATGTGATGACGCCGTGCGTGGATGACGCCCGCACGTTCGGCCGCATTTGTGCAGCTAACTGCGTGTCTGATGTCTATGCCATGGGCGGCACGCCGCTGACCGCGCTGAGCATCCTGGCGTTTCCCAGTGAAACGATGTCGAGCCAGATCATGTACGAGATGCTGGCCGGTGCGATGGAGATCCTGGCGGAAGCCGAGGTGGCGCTGATCGGCGGGCACAGCATCAAGGACGAGCAGATCATGCTCGGCTTCGCCATCACCGGCACCGTCGATCCGCACCATGTCACCGAGCGCGGCAAGGCGGCGGTGGGCGATGTGCTGGTGCTGACCAAACCGCTTGGTAGCGGCGTGCTGAACTTTGCAAGACAGATCGGCCGCGCCCATGAAACAGGTTTGCGCCAGGTGGAACAATCGATGGCCACATTGAATCGCGTTGCATCGCAGGCCATGACCCGCTGCAACGCCTCAGCCTGCACCGACATCACCGGCTTTGGCCTGTTCGGGCACCTGGCGGGTATGGTGCGACACTCGAAAGTCACCGCACGCATTGACGTCGACAAGCTGCCGGCCTTTGATGGTGCGCTGGAACTGCTGGCCGGCAACGTCATCCCCGGGGCGATCGAACGCAACAGCGAATACGTCGGCGATGACCTGGTGCGCGAAGCGGGCATCGATGAATCGCACGTGTTGCTGGGACTGGACGCCCAGACCTCCGGCGGTCTGCTGATCGCCATCAATCCGGCGCGGGTGGACGAAATGCTCAAGCAACTGGCCGAAGGCGGTGTCTGCGGCCACGTCATCGGGCGCATCAGTGAAGCTTCGCAGGGCCGGATCATCGCAGCCGGCAGTGGGGCGGTTGTGAGCGAGAAGATCGCCGTCAGCAGTGAGCCTGGGCCGGCAGTCGTGACGGATGCGGCCGGTTCGAGCAGCGCGGAGGCGAGACGTGCGTTCGGGGCGCTGATGCGCAGCACGGGCCAGGCGGGGAAGGTGGATCAGAAGACCAAGACACTGATCAACATCGCCCTGGTGACGATTCAGCGCTGCGGGCCCTGTCTGCTGTCGCATCTGGCCAAAGCGCGGACGCTTGGCATTCCGCAGGAGCAGATCGACGAGGCCATCTGGTGCGCCATCGCCATGGGCGGCGCGTGCGTCAAGGTGTTTTATGATGAATTGATGCAGTCGCAGGCTGACGCAGGTGATGGCGCGGGCAAACCCTGTTGCTGATGCGCAGCCGGATCAAGCTTCCGGGACGGGTGTGGACTGACTTTTCTGCGGAGCCTGCGGTTCGCGTCCGGCGACGGTCACCGTGATGGCGGGGCAATTGGTGCACTCCAGGCAGCGCACGCACGAGCCGTTGTTGATCGACTGATCCAGCTTCACGTCGTACTTGCAGCGGCTGCGGCAGAGGTTGCATTCCGTGCAGCGCTCGGCGTTGTAGTGCAGGTAAAGCAGGCTGCCGCGATTGAACAGGGCGAAGATGCCGCCCAGCGGGCAAAGCACCCGGCACCACGGCCGATAGGTGAACAGTGCCAAACCCAACACCAGCAGCGTCACCACGATCTTGATGGTGTTGGGGATAAATAACTGGCCGCGATAGATCGACTGGCCCATCGCACCTTCAATGGCACCGGCTGGACAGACGTTGCAGAAAAACAGCCAATGCTCCGCGCCGAACAGCACCGGCACAATCAGCACCAACCCGATCAGCGTCATGTATCTTCCATACCCCATCCACGACGGCAGCGAAAACTTGGGCGTGGGAATCCTGGCCAGCAGATCCTGCATGAATCCGAAAGGACAGGCCCAGCCGCACACCGCCGTGCCCACCAGGGCGCCGACCACCACCAGCACGCCGATGGCCATCAGCGGGATCACGTGCAGGGCGGCGAACTGAGCCATCAGACCGATCGGGCACGCCACCGTCGCCAGCGGGCAGGCATAACAATGAAAGACGCAGCCGGGCACCGAGTGCCAACGCAGCATCAGGGGATCGAGCCACACCGCCAGGAAACCGGTCTGCACCCATGGCCGAATGCGGGCAAGGTTCCAGCGCCGCTGTTTGGTGACTTTTGCGTTCATTGGATTGGTCATGGCACGCATGACCCGAGGATCACTTCACTCACGTCGGGCAAAAATCATCCTGGGTCTTCTGATCATTCTTGGATGCGGCCGAATCGTCGCCGTCGTTCTGATTGTTCAGCAGAGAGGTGATGGTCTGATCCAGCGCCGACGGGGTCGGCTCCGGTCGGCGCGGCCCGCCCACCGTGACCGCCTCGTTCAAACTCCATTCCGAAATCTTCACCGAGCCGTCCCGGAACACATCATGCACGCGACTCGGCGCAACGCCCGCCAGCAGCAGCCCGATACCCGCCAGCACCATGACTAACCACAAAGGACGTCGCCCCGTGGGATGAGCCCAGCGATCGATCGGCGGTTGTGGTTTGATGCGCAGACGTTTGCGGGCCATCCCAAATCCTTTTCCAACGCACCGCTGGCCGGCTCGCGCACGGACCACCGCGCTGTGGGAACGGAGGTGCATGGGAATCGAACCCACCCGGGACCTATTCAAGCCCCACACTGGTTTTGAAGACCAGGAGCGTCACCAGACCGCCGGGCACCTCCAACAGATCAGCCTCATGATACCACGTTGTTGCAGAATCCGACTTGCTTTTGTCGTTACGTCAGGATGAACTGCGACTCAGTATCTGCTCGTCGCAAAACTGCAAACGACTACATGGACCCATTCAGCGTGCTACGTGCTCTGTCACTTTTTGTGTGCCGACACCACGGCGTGCATCCCCGGATCTCTGCGGACCAGTTTCACCTTCGTGAAACCGCTGGCTTCAAGATCATCCCTGAACTCACCCAGCGTGAACGTGCCGCCCTGGTGCGGTCCGGTGAGCATGTTGACGGCGAACAAAGCGCCGCTTACCGGCTTCGTGCGCGTTTGATCCATCACCATATCGCGAATGAGGATCTGGCCTGCTGCAGGCAGTGCGCGGCGGACCTTCTGATACAGCGCGCGATTCTGCTTGCGCGAGTTCTGGTGCACGATGGCGCTCACCCAGGCCAGGTCAGCGCCTTGGGGCAGCGGGTCGGTATAAAAATCACCCCCCACCACTTGGACGCGATCGAGCAGGCCGGCCGCAGCGATACGCTTTCTGGCCATGGGAATCACCGGTGTCAGGTCAAACAGAATCGCTCTGGCTTTGGGATACTTATGCAGGAACGCGATTGTCCAGCTCCCCGATGCCCCGCCCACATCCAGCAGCGTGCGGAACTTCAGACTTTGAAGATCGCCGACTACCTTCGCCGCCGCCGGGCCCGAAATATTGTCCATGGCAGTAATGAACGACTGCCGATCGCCTTGAGACCCGCGGATAGAGGCAACAGCACGCGGTCTATGTCGTCCTGTGCGATGATGATCACAGTGAGGAAGTGTGTCACGCCGCAGTGGTAACCATCGATACATGTCCGGCAGTGGCTCACAACTCGATCGCCAGATTCACACTGCCTTCTGCCAGGTCTTGCGCACGAAGGCTACGGCATCTCGTATGCCGGGAATGCCGTTGTTGCCCCATTCCTCCAGACACAGCCAGCCGTCCCACTTGTGCTTTTTGAGACAGGCGAAGACGTCTGCAATTGGAACCAGTCCCGTCCCCAGTTGCACCGGGTCCATTTTTCCTATGGTGCCGATGTCGGCAACGTGAATGGTCAACACCTTGTCGATGACCCGCTCGAGCACCTCAACCGTCCGATCTTCACCGGCCACGAGGATGTTCGCGGTGTCAAAATTGATCCCGATGCTCGTGTCGCGAATCCCCTCTGCAATCTCCAGAAAGATGTCGGGTGGATTGCAGAAGTCCATGAAATCCCATGCTCCGGGCTTGGAGTGGTTTTCAAAGACCAGCGTCAAACCGAGCTCGTCGGCGAGAGGAGCTGATGCTCGAAGATTCTCGATCGCCCAGGCGACACCATCGTGCCGTGACGTCTGAGGGTGGGCCTGTCCGGCGGTCACGCGCAGAAACTTTGCATTCACCGCCGACGCCAGGGCAATGTCGTGCCGCAGAAATTCCATCTCAATGCGCCGCCGGCGGGCATCAGGATGCGTGAAGTCCGGATAGGTCGTGATCATCGCGATCTGCATGCCCGCCTCCGCGAGTTCTGCCTTGACCTGGGCAATGTACCTCGGCGTGTGGTTCTTCAACTGAACCAGACCCAGATCGAGCGCATCCAGTTCCATTTCCTTGCAGAGATGGGCATACTCCTTGATCGTCATCTGGCCGCTGATGATGGCTGGAAACAACGTCACGGAAAGGCAACTCATTTTCATCTGGTCAGGCTCCTGTCTCTCGGTGATGAGTGCTCATCATCTGCCAGCGGTGCGCAATAGGGCCCTTCAGGAAAGACGGCCACGGCCTGTCCTTCAAGCAGGGCGCGATCGAGCAGGGATTGGAGGGTTGTCTCCACTTCGGTTTCTGCAACCGCGTGGCCATGCACACTTAACTGGCTGAGCACGGCCTGCGTCAGGCCGGACGTGACGAATTGCAGATTCTGCTGCCCGAACTTCGCCAGCGAGCGACAGTGCATCTGGAACTGCCACTGATCTTTGATGAACACGTTTGGCCGCTGGATGTCATTGAGAAAATCCCGCCATCGCCTGGCGTATTCAAACATCGTCCGCTGGTATTCAGGACTGCCCACGCCCTCGCGGCATCCGCCGAAGGCAATCACCATGCCGCCCTCGCGCACAGCCGGCGTGGCGGAGACAAATCCCTTGACGCACTGGTAAAACGTCGTGTCCAGCGGATTGCCGCCACTGGATGTGATCGCCACGTCGGCGGGCTTGACCACCGCAGGGCACGCGCATTGGCGCACGAAGGTGCAGGCCGCCCGGTGTGCTGCATCCAGTTCTCCCGCAAAGGCACGGATCACCTGCCGATCCTTATTCAGCACGACATTCAGCGAAAAATCCACGCCGATCTGCCAGGCCACACTCAGCGCTTCCTCGTGCAGGGGATTACCCTCCAGCATGCCATTGCGGGCATGAGGATCCGCCAGAAACTTCTGCCCGTGAAACTGCTTCGCGGTGGCCAGCGCGGTCAGCCCGGGGCACACCGCTTTTCGACCGCCGGAGAAGCCCGCCATAAAGTGCGGCTCGACCAGACCGGTGATCAATCGGAAACCCGCTTTGACAAATGAGCGATTCAGACGCACCGTCGCGCCCGACCAGCTCGGCGCCTGCAGTGCGACCAGGTCGCTGCTCTCGGAGCGATGGTCCTCGATCCGGTATCGGGCTGCCACGTCTGGGCCGAACATTGCGACGCGCTCGGCCGGCGTGCTGGAGCGGTGATTGCCCGTGGCGATCAGGATCAGAATGTCCGACCGGGGCACACCGACGGATTCGATCTCAGCCAGCAGTTGCGGCAGGAAGCTGGCGTAGGGAATCGGACGGGATATGTCGCTGACGACGACCACCACGTCACCAGTGCGCCGCTGCGTCAGGGCTGCCCGCAGATTCGCTGCGGCAATCGGCTTCTCCCAGGCTTTTCGCACAAGGTGTTCTGCTGAATCAGCGGGCGAAGGGAACCTGGATTCATAAACAATAGCGCTATCCGGCACACGCAGTGTGATCGTCTCTCGATCATACCGAAATGAGACTTGCATGCGGTCAACCTTTACATGTCTCATGCATACCCTGCATACGACTTCATCCCATGTTTCTGATCACCGCAAAATCACCGGTGGTCGCGGCTTCGAGGATCGGCCCCATATATCGGTCGATGGTGTCAGCGGAAAGCGGGACGGGCATGTTCTTCAGCTTCGATTCGAGCTTGGGATTTTTCGCAGCAGACAGGCATCGCGTGACGTGCTCCCGGGAGAACCCATCGACATGCGACAGTGTGGTTGGGAACCCGATGTCATTACTGAGAGCGACCATAGCCCGGGCCACTGCCAGCCCAAGTTCGCGGCCGTGCAGGGAAGCGAAATCCGCCTGTGAATAGCCGGCAGAGGCGTAGATTTCGCCCACCGCGCGCAGCCTTTCTTCGATCGCCGGCGCGAAGAAGACCACGTAATACGGATTCATCAGGGCGCATGCCCGTCCGTGCGGCAGCAGATCCACAAGCGAAAAGCTGTTCAGATGAGCGCCGTTGGTGCCCCCGATCATGATGGCGTAACCACCCAGGTCCGTGGCCAGTCCCAGGGCTTCGCGGGCGGAAAGGTTGTCCGGATCGTCCGCTGCGATTTTGATGTGATGGACCACCAGGTCGATCGCCAGCAGGCACACCTGCCGGGCCAGGGCAAGCTTGTCATCCGGGATGCCCATCAGCACCTCCAGCGCGTGGGCAATGCCGTCCAAAGCGCCGTCCATCGTGAAGCTCTTGGGCATCGAGGTGGTCCACCTGTAATCGAACAGCGCCTTGGGCGGGACCACAGCCTGATCCACTATGAGCATCTTCTGGTTGCTCGAAAAGTCCGTGACGTTGGAGTATTTGGTCAGGTGGGCCGCGCTGCTGGAAGCCAGTTGGACTGCCAGCAGCGGGATCATCTTCTTATTCGCCGCCTCGAGTTGGGCTGTGACCTGACCGACGCCGAAGTAACTGTCGAAATCGCCGCCCAGAACATGATGAGCCACGGCCGCCTTGACCGCGTCGATGCCGCTGCCTCCGCCGATGGCGATCACGACGTCCGGTCGCTGCCGCCCGATCGCTTCTCCGATGCGGAACACATCCTCGCGCGGCGCATTGGGCCCGGCGCCGGGTATCAGTTCACCGGCCGGTTCAACACCCGCGGATACCAGCGACGACATCGCGGCCGCCTGGACCGGCCTGGACCAGGCTTGTGCCACACCATCGACCACCAGCGAGGCCCGCTTGCCGAAATCCGCTGCCAGATCACCCAGGCGATCGAAGCAATTCAAACCAAAGACATAGTTGCTCCCTTTCCAGCTCCTGAGAAGATTCGCTGCCTGTTGCTTCTTGTTCGACATGAGTCCGCTCCCTCTACGCTGGATGCACGCGCAATACTTCGATGCGTGAGTTTTATCATTTCCGTTCGATTCAACTGCTATCTGACTGCATGTTTCATCGCAATCGCCCTTTGAGCTGCTGTCACCACGCGCTCTTTGCTCAGACCGGCCCGAGCCAGGATGTCGGCATACGGCCCGGACTCGCCGAATCGATCCTCCAGGCCAACGCGAATGACCGGTACCGGGTGGGTCTGGCAGACAGCAGACGCCACGGCTGCACCCAGACCGCCGATGATGTTGTGCTCCTCGACGGTGACAATGGCACCGGTCTGCTCGGCGGCGCGCTGCACCAGTTGCACGTCGAGCGGCTTGATGGTGTGCATGTCAATCAGCCTGACTCGCAGTCCCTGGGCGGCCAGTTCATCAGCGGCCTGTTGCGCGATGCCTGATGCGACGCCACAGGCGATCAGTGTCACGTCGCTGCCGTCCTGAATCTGCACGCCTTTGCCGATGACAAACGGATGATCCTCATCAAACCGCTTTTCCACCTCCGCACGCGACAGGCGCAGATATACCGGGCCTTTGTGTTCCAGCATGGCACGCGTGGCCAGGCGCGTCTCGGTGATGTCGCTGGGCACCAGAACAGTCATGTTGGGCAGGGCTGTCATCACAGCCAGGTCCATGATGGACTGGTGCGAGGCGCCGTCGGCAAAGTCGCTCAGTCCCGCGTAACCACCGGCCAGCTTGACATTCAGACTGTTGTAAGCCAACAGGCTGCGCACCTGGTCTCCGGCTCGCAGGCTCATCAGGAATGCAAAGGTCGAGGCTACCGGAATCAATCCCGCTGCACTCAGCCCGGCCGCTGCGGCGACCATGTTCGCTTCCGCGATGCCCATGTTGAAGAACCGTTCGGGATAGGCTGTGGCGAATTGCCGTGTCTGCGTGCTGCTGGCGCAATCTGCGTCCAAGACGACCATGTCAGGAAACTCATCAGCCAACGCGACCAGCGTTTCGCCAAACACCTGCCGCATCGGCTTGATTTCGCATTGAGCCACCGTCATTGCACCGCCTCCAGTTCCGCCATGGCCTTGGCGAAGGAATCGTCATCCACAGGCTTGCCATGCCAGACGGATTGGCCTTCCATGAATGAGACCCCCTTGCCCTTCACGGTTTCAGCGATGATGACAGCCGGAGCGTTGAGGGCCACAGCGGCCTGCAGCGTATCCCGCAACGCTGCGCAGTCGTGGCCGTTGCAACACAACGCCCGCAGGCCGAATGACTCGACCTTGGCAGCGACGTCACCCATCGGCATGATGAGATCTTCCGGCCCGTCCAGTTGCACATGGTTGCGGTCAATGATGGCTGTGAAATTGGCCGGCCGCCATTTCGCCAGGGCCATCAAGGCTTCCCAGTTCTGGCCTTCATTCAATTCGCCATCCCCGCAAAGCACATAGACCCGCCAGCTTTCGCTTTTCACACGCGCCGCCAGGGCCATGCCCAGTCCCACACTCAGTCCCATACCAAGCGATCCCGTGGACATATCCACTCCGGCCAGCTTCATGACGGGATGGCCCTGCAGCGGGCTGCCCATCTTCCGCAGCGTCATCAGCAACGATTCATCGAAAAATCCTTTGCGGGCCAGCGTCGCATAAAGCGCTGGCGCCGCATGGCCCTTGGAGAGCACGAACCGGTCACGCATCGGCCAGCCCGGCTCGGCAGGACGCACGTTCAGGAATTCGTCATATAGAACGGTCAGTATCTCGGCGCATGAGAAGCTGCCGCCGGTGTGGCCGCTGCCGGCCGCGTAGTTCATCCGCAGGATCGTTCTGCGCAGAGCTTGTGCGGTGCGTTGCATCTGATCAGCAGAGGGCATGACGGTGATCACCTCCGAGCGTACGACTCAATTCGGGGCAGGATGAACTCGGCTGCCTGGCGGGCGGCGGTATCCGGGTCGGGCCTGGGCAGAATTTCAATGGATGCCCAGCCGTCAAAGTCGGCTCGGGCCAGGCTTTCAAACACCTCGTCGAAATCCAGGTGCCCCTGCCCCGGGGCCAGGCGATTGGAGTCTGCCAGATGAATGTATTTGATGAGATTCGCGTGCCGGATCAGCGCCTCCCCGATGTGGTGGTCTTAAATGTTCATGTGAAACACATCGGGCATGAGGCCCAGATTGGGCCGTCCCACCCTGGCCAGCAGAGCCGCCCCCTCGTCCATGCTGTTGACGAGATTGATCTCGTAGCGGTTCACCGGCTCAATGAGGATGGTGACGTCGCGCCTGGCGGCGTAGTCGCAGATGCGCTGCGCGGTCTCGATGAAGAGTGCTTCCGCCTGGGCTTGTGACTGGCCGGCCGCGACAAATCCGCGCGCTCGGCCGACGTTCAGCAGTCCTCCGAAGTCCGCCGCCAGGTCGGTCAGCCCCTCGAATACACGGACCACCTCGTCGCGTTTGCCGGCATCGGGGTGCGTGAAGTAGAGCCCGAGCACTGCAAAGACCTGTCCCGTGCTGATGCAACTGACTTCCAGGTGGTACCTGTTGAGAAGTCCAGTCAGCATTCGCCGGTCCACGTCCTCAGCCGTTTTCAGCGCCAACTCGACGCCGTGATAGCCAAGTGCGGCGGCTTTGCGCAGGGAGTTCTCGAACCCGCGCCAGACGACAAATGCGTCAGGTGGGGCCAGATCACCCGCGATGGCGACCGACAGTTTCATCTCGTGCCCCTTCCCTCTTGCGCCCGGACAGCCGTGTCCATGAGACCAATGTACCAGCCCGGCGGGAATTCTGCAAACAATTGCGTTAATAACCTCCCAGTAATAACGCAATATTTGCGTTTATTGCTTGCCTGGGATGGCTCAATATGATACGTTCTCTCTCCGTAGCACGCAGTGTTGACTTCAGTTGCAGCGGAGATGAATGCTGAGTGCCAGGACATGCCACGGGCAATGGATGGTTTGCTTACAGCCTGTCTTGGTGCGGCAGAGATGTGGAGATGATGCAGTGTAAGCAGAATAACGCGCCTGTTGCACGTATCAGCAGTCAACGGAGCATAAAGAAAAATCATGCAATCGCCTGCATATCAACCGGACTTTGACAATTTATCGCGCATCCTCAGTGGCGGCCAAGGATTTCGCGTACCCACCGCGGAGTTGGGCATTGACGTCAAAATCAAAGAAAGATTGCTCGGCCGCCCCCTTGAAACACTGGCCGACGAAATTGAATTTCGATATCGAGCGGGGTATGACTTTGCCTGGTTGAGTGTCGGCATGATCGATCCGGCCGGTACGGTCAGTCGGCAGTTTCTGGACCAGGATGATAAACGTCATTTCTCGGGTCGCGATGACCGGGTGTGGGCCCGGATGCACGAAGGCTGTATCACCAGCAGCAGAGATCTTGATCAACTGGCATTGCCCGATCCAGCCCAACTCGATTATTCAGAATTCATCGATGGCGCCCGACTTCTGAAGCCTGGCATGAAATTTGTCGGTGTTCTCGGAAAAATATTTACCGCTTCATGGATGCTGATGGGCATGGAAGACTTCTGCGAAGGCATCTATGGCAATCCGGCGCTGGTGGAAGCGCTGGTCAGGCGCATAGGTGAAATGCAAGTGGCGGTTGCAGAGCAGATTGTCCGCTTTAACAGCGTGGGGGCCCTGTGGCTTCCTGATGATGTTGCCTACCACACTGGACCGATGGTCAGTCCCCAATGGCTCGATCAGCACGTGTTCAGTTACTACCGGCGCATCGTTGAAGCGGCCCACCGGTACCATAAGCCTGTCATTTATCATTCGGACGGTAACATGATGCCGCTGATCCCCATCATTCTCGACTGCGGCTTTGACGCTTTGAATCCCATCGAGCCGGAGTCGATGGACATCTACGAATTACGCGAACAGGTCGGCACCAGGCTGTGCCTGGTGGGTAATATCCGTGTTCATACGCTGGCAACCGGCTCGCCGCAGGAGATTCGCAGCATGGTGCGCGAGCGTATCCAGCGTCTGGGACGGGATGGCGCCTACGTTGTCGCATCCAGCAATTCGATCCCCGACTATGTTCCCTATGAAAACTACAAAGCCATGATTGATGCGGTGGCAGAGTACGCGACGGAAATGGTTTAGGCTCAACCTTTTGCGATCATGCGACGACAATCAGCGAGGCAAGTGATGAGAATATCACTTCTGGTAACCCCATGTGATGATCACAACCTTGCTCTGGCGGCACAGGTCGGAGTCGAACAGATTGTTTCCGTCTATCCTGGCCTCCAACGCAAGGCACTGAAAACGTTCTGCAAGCGTGTGGAAGGTTTCGGCATGAAAGTCGGCGCTGTCGAGCGCCTGATACCCAGACTGAAGTTCATTCACAACGAGCCGGGTCGTGATGCGCAGATCGATGACTTTGTCACCTTGATCAGGAATATGGGGGATTGCGGCGTTCCCGTCCTGTGCTACAGCTGGATGCCGGATGATGACTGGCAGAGAACCGATCTCTGTGTTCAAGATCGCGGGGGATCGCTGGTCACTGAGTTTGACATCACCAGGTCGCCCAACGTGCCGACTGACACCGGCTATGCCCGCTCGACCAGGTCTCGCACCTCGGTCGATCAGCAATGGAAAAACCTGGAATACTTTCTGAACCGGGTCGTGCCTGTCGCGGAGGATGCGGGCGTCACGCTTTCCATGCACCCGACCGATCCGCCCGTGCCCATGCTCTGCGGCCAACCAAGGATCATGATACATCCCGAAGAATTTGTGCGAATGGTGAAATTAGTTGATAGCCCAGCCAACGGTGTCTGTTTCTGCCAGGGAACATTTGCTTCATGTGAGCAGGAGATCGACCTGCCAGCCTGGATCAGACGGCTGGCGCCGTATATCAACTATGTTCATTTCCGCGACGTGGTCGGCAGAGGGAACAGGTTTCGGGAGGCATGGCACGATAACGGCCAGACGGACATGCTTGCATGCATGAGTGCCTATTACGAGGCTGGTATCGATGTACCTATCCGTCCTGATCACGCTCCCACCATGGCAGGTGAATCCAACGAACACCCGGGCTATCACATGCTGGGGCGATTGTTCGCTGTTGGTTACATGCGTGGTCTGATGCAGGCGTGTGAATCACGAAAACCTGACGGGCACAACTAAAGTCGTAAATAATATAGTTGCCTATCAACAATGCAGTATGTCAAGAACGTTCGAGTAACATACCTGCATATATGAACCGGGCCACTGCATCATCAGGTCTGCCTGGACGATAGACATCAGACTCATTGTCAAGACACGATCAAGGATGGCCACAGGTATGAGTAATGTTTGAGCGGCGAGGAATACTCCGCGCCAGCCGGCATCAACCGCTGCGAATCGGGTCGGGTGGTCGCCAGGGTGGCGGACAGATTGCATCCAGATTAGCAAGATGATGGGGCGGGATCGCCACGTCCGAGGCGGCTACCGCATCCTGCAACTGCTGCATGTTCTTAATGCCCACGACCAACGAACTGATAGCTGGCTGCGTCAGCGTCCAGGCCATGCAGTATTGGGCGACAGGAGCGCCCGCTTCATCTGCCAGAGCCGCGATGGCTTCCAATTTGTCAAACATCGCTTCATCTGGTTTCCAGACCCAATCGGGTTTTTCCGCGGCGCGCGAACCGGCCGGGGGAGGCTGCCCGCGATGGTATTTACCTGTTAACAGCCCGCCCTCTAATGACCGATACGGCGTGACGCCGATGCCGTGCGCATGACAGAATTCCAGATCATGCTGCAGTTCACGACGCAGCATACTGAAGGGAATCTGGGAACTGATCAGACGCGGACAATGCCTCTGGTCCGCCAACCACAACAAGCGGCAAAGTTGCCACGCCAGATGATTCGACGCGCCGAAGTAGCGGACCTTGCCCTGTCTGACGGCCGTGTCCATCGCTTGAAGAGTGACCTCCGGAGGAACCAGCTTGTCCGGCCAGTGGAGGATGTATAGATCGATGGCGTCTGTTTGCAGACTTCGCAGACTGCGCTCCAGTTGTCGCATGATATGCACGGCTGACAAGCCGCGGTCCTGGGGTCCGGGGCCGATCGGTGAACAGACCTTGGTCGCCAGGATCACCTGATCGCGCCGCTCGCGCAGGGCCTTGCCGACGATCGTCTCCGTGAGACCGCCGGGGCTGCCCAGATAACGGTTGTAGCCTTCGTAAACGTCGGCGGTATCCACAAAATTGATCCCCATGTCGATGGCGGCATGGGTCAGTCGGATGGCCTCTGCCTCTTCTACTGGTGAGCCGAACGTCATGGTGCCCAGGCAAATGGGCGAAACCATCAGACCGCTGTTACCTAACGGACGATATTGCATATTCAGCACCTTACCGATGGAATCATTCCAAGTCAATAAAAAGAAGATCGCCTTAAAATGCTTGAAATAGGTCAAACAATCAGAAAACCAGAATTAGCGGTTCTACCTTACGCTGTTTGCTCAGCGAGCGGGATATCGTCTTCATCCTTGCCGGTGTGGCCCCAGATGGTCAACCTAGGCTCTGGTTTACGAACGCTGGGGATCAGGTAACCCACCAGATAACCAATGCCAAACAGCAACAGGTTGCCAATGACACCTGCGTAGTATAGGTCGAAGCCGGCTGTCAAAGCCTCCGGCAACAACCCCCGGCCTGACAGTACGCACCAGATCGAGAAGATCACTGTGAACAGGATCCCCAGGCCCACCGACAAGGAGTTGGCCCGCTGTGTCAGAAAGCCCAGCAGGAACACCGCGAGAATCCCCGCCTGAACGATGCCCCCGACGATGAGCAGGAAATCATTGAGCGTCTTGGTGCTGGCATGGAGCAGTGCCAGGGCGCCTAGAACCATCACGACCGCAGCCAGGCCCGTGAATATCCAACCGGCCCATAAGTAGTGCCGGTCACCGCGATGGCGCACGAGCTGGCGGCGATAGATATCGACAGTGACGACGCTGGAGAAGGAGTTCATATTGGCTGAGAGCGTGGACATGGCCGCCGCAGCCACGCCTGAGACCACCAGGCCCACGATTCCCACCGGCACCTG
>CAYYGM010000109.1:0-15134 GCA_964471555.1 uncultured Phycisphaeraceae bacterium | reverse complement strand
CCGCATCTGTCAAGGCAGACACATCACCACAACAGGTGACGGCGCAAAATCGGACAGCGCCTCACCCATCTATCTCTGCGCCGCCACGAGCCGCCGCGATAAAATGGGGTCGTCGCGTTTCATAGCTCATAGCTCTTAGCTCAAGGCTATTCAGAAGTGAGTGAACGTGACGGAATTGGGATTGGCTCACCGCACTCTGGGCATGTGATCTGTTCGTGGCGCCTTCCGGGGGACGGGACAATTCCAGGGGTGCCGCGTAGATCGTAGCCACAGCGCGGGCAAGTGGGTATGTCGTTGTGCCCGCGCCGTTGTAGCGACAGTGCAACTACTACAAAGGCCATCGTGACGAACCACCAAGGCACGGCCAGAACATAGCTGCTGGTGGTAAGGTTGCCACGCGGACCGGTTGGTTTGTCGACACGTCCCCAGGTGAAGCCCAGCAACCGATGCACGGGGTGTTGATGGTTGTTGGTGGTAATGGCGATGACCGAGGAGAGCCGATCCCGCCCGCGCAAAGTGAAATACCCACTCTTGGAATTGCTGCCCGTCGGCTGATGCACGAGGACGCACTCGATCCGGCCGTCTATCCACTGATGATGCAGTCCCCATCCTCTTACCGGCGCCACGCCGAACCACAGCACAAGAACATACGAGCCAATCCAGCACGCCAAACACACTGCGGCAGCAAACCATGCCGGGCGCGCAAGTCGGGAACCTCGAACTAGCCAGCGACGTCTCATGGGATGGATCAGCATGAGGTGACTGATCGGTTAACCTTTTTCCGTCAGTGCAAAGCAGGACACCCGTCTAAATTTGTGGACTTGTCATGATCGCAAAAAACCACATTTGTGAGAATTGGGAGCCAAACATGTTTCGTGGAAACACAACATCCAATTATAATACCGCACGGTTTCGTATTTCTGGGACGAAACTTCCGGGGCCGGGGGCAGGGGAATGCATCGTGTCCGGGACCGGAACATATCGAGCCAGGGGCCTGACGATCTGGGAGTTGATCGTCACAGTTGTTCTCGTCGCCGTGGTGATCGTGCTGGCGATGGCTGCCATCTCGCGCTGGCGGCGTGCTCCGCGCAGCACCAATTGCCTGGACAATCTGCGCCAACTGGCTGCGGCTGCGAACCAGTACGCCGACGATTTCAACGAGCGGTTCTTCTATCACTGGGGCGACCTTACGACCAAACCCGACGGCACCCCCGGAAAGGTGGCCGGCTGGTGGTACGACAGCGAACGCGCTGGGCGCTACATCACTAATGCGGATCGGCGAGCCAAAGTATTGCCGGGATACGTCAAAGACAAAGGGCCGTACGGCCGGTTGAAGGAACTGACCGGCGGCATCATGGTCTGCCCGAGCTTCTATGAGAAAGACGAGGACGCTCCGCCGCGATCCTACGCCATGAACTTCTGGGCAAGTGGCATTGATCCGGGGGTATATCTGACAAAAGCCAGTAGCGATCCCTTTCTACCGCCTGGCCATACCAAGGGTGAGCTATTCAGGAGAAATTCGCTTCAACAGGACAGACTGTTATTGTTCACTGAGGGGATCTTGGAACCTTACGCCGACCGACCGCTTGTCTGGCAAGAAGATTGGTATGGGCTCACATTGCCCCCATTCTATCGGTTTGCAGGACATCGCAATGCCAAAGGCGAACTCTTGAGTGAAGTGGATGTCGGAGCCTTTGGCAAGGCAAGAAGCATCCAAAGCTGGCTCGTTGACTACAGCCGACATACCCCGCCGCGACCACACGGATTAGCGGAGCCAATTGGACAAGTCAACATGGCTTTCGCGGATGGCCATGTAGCCACTTTGCAGAGCAGCGACCTTTACGCGCCCGATCGACCAACACACAAGGTGCTCTGGTCTCTGATCGACCCCAAGGTGGACGAGGAATACCTAAACAACGACCCAAGTCGAGGACGAAGACCTTGAGCGTGTTGCGATCCGACGTAATGAAAGTTTGTTGGCGTAGGGTTTGAAAACCATTTTCAGGGAGGTTCGCCATGTCTAGACAAAGCCAAATCTGCCTGTTTGCTATCGCCACATCTATTCTGAACGGCTCAACCGCCTTAGGCATAGTTACTTCCGATGCGGAGGGTACGCACATTGTATCCACTGGTCAAATTGTACCACCTTTCGGCTTGAATTTAGATGGTGTAGTGCGGGTACAATTATTAGGAGAGGACCTCTACACGGGACAACCCGCCTCGATCTGGGGCACGGGTGCAGTGCTTGCAGGAGGGGAATACATTCTCACTGCTGCGCACGTGGTTGAACCAGTTCTCTACACGGGATCTCTTTCTACTTTCATCGTTGATCAAATCATCATCCACTACAATGACGACGGATCGCCTTCATATAGCTACGAGGATTTTGGTGGTGGTGGTTTTAGTAGCCGGGTTCAAGACCATCCTTCATACCTCCCACGTGTCCTTCAGCCGTGGAATGGTGTCCACGCAGGATACGACGTGGCTCTGATCCGTGTTTTTGACGTGCCGGTGGGGACGCCGGGATATACGTTGGATCCCTCATCAAAAAATGTTCAGCTTGGCAACGATGTGCTGGTTGCCGGACGCGGCAGACGTGGCTGGGGGGCTATAGGCGAAACTGTTCGCGATGGCCTCAATCGTGTTGGCCTGAACACTTACGAAAGCGACCAGGTGGAAGGTCTGATGAGCGAGTACTTCATCAATGAATATCAGAATGAAGATACTATGATTGCCTACGATTTTGAACGACCTGGATATCCCGACACCAGTTATTACGACAACTATACCACCACAGGCTGGGGTGCGGATGAGGTCATGAGTGCGCATGGTGATTCCGGTGGCCCAACATTCGGTTTCGATAGCCGGATCATCGGCGTCCACTCATTCCAACTCGCCCCCTTCGATGGCACCTACAACGCCAACTGGGGCGACGTCGGCGTGGACGCCTGGGTCGGCCATCCCGAAATCTACAACTGGATCCGCAACACCGTCTATAGCGCCCGCGGTTGGGGCACGGCTTCCAACGGGGCCATGATGACTGCCGCCAACTGGTACGACGGCACATTGCCCAGCGGCTCGGAGACGGCTGAAGTCTCGCTCGGCGGCCAATACACGCTCAGCGGACCTTCCACCGGGCAGACTTTCTCCGCAGGTGGGCTGTACATCGGCGGCAGCGACGGCGTCAAGGACATCCAGCACGTCAACGGCGGCAGCATCACCATCAGCGGTGACATCACCATCGACACCAACGGCTGCATCTATTTCACCCACGGCAACATCACCGCTGACCAACTCATCATCAAGGGCGAATCATTGCCTCCGGGGCCGCTCTACTACGGCACTTTCTACTGGGAAGGCAACACCAACCCCACAACGCTTTCGGTCAACCGTGTTATCGTCAACGAATACGGCGCATTCGTACATGACCGCGGCACGCCGCTGGCGCTGCCCGACACCGACTACGAAGTCCACGGCGGCTACATCGAAACCTACGATGATGCGTTCTACGTCACCCCCGGAAAGTCATTGACCATGAGCGGCAGCACAGTCAGCACGGCCGAGCTGCGCATCCAGTCAGGCGCTGAAGTGACCGTCACCGACGCCGTATCCACCGCCATCATCTCCGCCAACCAGGTCACTGTGCAGGGCACGCTGCACATGGACCACGGCCGGGTGCAGGGCGGCGCTCTGACTGTCGCATCCGGCGGCCGACTGGAGATCGGCATCGGCGGTACCGCCGGTGGAAGTGAATTCGCCAACTGCCTGCTCACGGGCGGGGCTGATCTGGCCGGCGTTCTTGCCCTGCAACTGATCGACTCCTACACCCCGTCGCTCTACACCAGCATCGAACTGATCGAAGCCTCCTCCGTCACCGGCATCTTCACGGCCGTCGAGGGTGTCGTCGTCAACAATGACCTGGCCTTGGCGGTGACCTACGCAGCGACGGCCGTGGTCATTACCGCCGCCATCCCCGGCGACGCCAATCTCGATCACATGGTGAACCTGACCGACCTGCAAATCATCGGCGACAACTGGAACGGCACGGGCAAGAGCTGGCTCACCGGTGATCTGACCGGTGACGGTCAGGTCAATCTGGCCGACGTGCAAATCGTGGGCGACCACTGGGGCCAGAGCTTACCTCCCGACCTGGCCTTCGATGACGCTCTGGCTGCGCTGGGTATCAACATTCCCGAGCCGGGTTGTCTGATGCTGCTGATCGGTGCGCTGGGGCTGGTCAGGCGATCAGGTCAGACTTCTGGCCGAAGCGTGAACTGAAGACCATCTGATCCAGCGGCTTGCGTGTGCGCGGCGCGGCTTCGGCTTCGTGAAACACCTCGGGCAGACGCGCGATCTCTGCTTCACCGCCGGGGTAGCCGATGGCAATGGCGCTGAAAGGCTCGTGCGTGTCGGGAACCTGATACGTGTGGCGGACCTGTTCCAGATTGACGCCGCCCATCTGATGGACGACAAGCCCAAGTGCGGTGGCCTGCACGCTGAGGTTGCCTGCCGCCAGGCCCAGGTCGTGTTCGCGGCAGCGATTGAGTTGGCTGTTGTGGGCGAAGTTCCTGCTCACCACGGTCAGGATCAGCACCGGGGCGTGCCGGGCCCACTGCTGGTTGCGCTCGGTCAGGCAGTTGAGCGCTGCCTGGTGCGCTTGCGGATCATCTTTGGTCGCCACGATGAACGACCACGGCTGCTCGTTGAAGCTGGAGGCTGCCCACCGCGCGGCTTCAAAAACCTGTCGCAGCGCTTCCGGGGAAACCGGCCGATCGGAAAATGCCCGAGGGCTCCAGCGCTGACGGATCAGATCGTGCACCGGGTGCTGCGTATCTGCGGGTTTATTCACGGGAAGACTCCTTGTTCATATTGCGATACCGATTCACCAGACGCCAGTCGCGCAGCAGTTCAATCTGGCGATCAACTTCCTGCGGATTGGCGGCCATGTCGATTTGCGGGGCGTCGGCCGGCAAAAACCGACTCGCCACGCGCCACCATTGCCGCCTCGCCAGCAGGTCCGCCAGATCATCCGGCACGGCTCCCCGCGGATTCAACAGGGCGTCGAGGGCGGAATATTCCCCCTTGAACAACATCGCCAGCATAATCGTGGTCCGCGGCACATCGCCCCGCAGCAGCAGGGCCTGCGTGTCGATCGGCATATCCCAGCCACCCATCCACAGCCCCAATCGCTGCACCATGCGCACCGCATACACATCCTCGACCGACTCGCGCCCGAAAAGAAGCTTCTGATCGTAGCCGGTCAACCCTGAGAGAATCGCCCCCGACATCTTGGCGTCATCATCCAGGTCGAGGATCAACTCGTGAACCAGTTGTTTCAGTTCCGTTTCATCCAGTTGGTCCAGCGCCAGCACGCACGCCACATCGCGGGCCGGGGCGTCCGAGCAGGACAGCACGGTGTACAGATCTTCGCGCGACATCTTCAAGGGCGGCACCCCCGGAATGGCGGCGTTCGCGGTGGTTTTTCCTTGCAGCAGATCGCGGATGGCGCGGGCATGTTCGGCGATGGTCGCCTGACTGTCATCGCACAATTGATCGAGCGCAGGGCTGTAAACCTCCGGCCGCGCCGCTGCGCCGGCGATCGTGGCCAGGCTGATCAGCGCGTTGTAACGCACATCGCCATCCACATCACTCGCCAGTTCGATCAACAATTGCGAAAGCTCCGGGTCGTCCGCCAGGTCCGGCAGGTCCGCCAGGGCCTGGGCGGCGCTGATGCGGGCCTCGGGCGATTGGCTGTGAACCAGCAGCCCGATGCGGCGCAGGTATGGATCATCCCCCACCACATCCCGCCGCCACAATCCCGCGCTATCCAGCCCGGCCGCCAACTCGGCGAAGCGATCGTCGTCGTCCACATACAGACGCACCATCAGGCTGCGCATGGCCCGTTGATCACCGGGCGCGATGGCGGCCAGATACCGCATCGCCCTTTGTCGCGCGGCTGGATCGCTGCCGTCCAGCGCCGTCAGGGCTCGCCAGCGTTGCCAGTGCGGCCGCAACTTGAACGCTGCGGGCACGGCTACGCTCAGCAGAATCAGCAGGACCAGCGTCCACCAGCCCAGGTATCGGCCTCGTCGTGCGACGGCGGTCATGGGCTCATCATAGCCACGTCAGCCGCTATGGAAATTCGGTCGTGGTTAACTTTGGGTGGGGTGCCACGGCCGCGCGCCGGCCGTGCGATATCCAAGCACTGCCGCACGCGGGGGTGGCACCCGAAGTAAGCCACGACCGAAAATTGCCTTTCTCCACCCGAGTCTATAATCCATCACGATGATCACGAGCACCGTGGCCATTCTGGGCCTGCTGCTGGTCGGGCAAATCACCGAGAAGCCGCAGGACGCGCGGCAAACCTGGCAGGGCGCGGTGAGCGGCAAATACCTTGACCTGGTCGATCCGCGTCCCAACGACGTGATGTATCCGATCAACGTGAACAACTACTGGGGCCTGATCAATCGCCGCGGCCAGTTGCTGGTTGAGCCACGCTATGGCTGGTCGGACTATTCCTACGACGCTGTCTCGCGCGTAGTCAACGGCAACAGCACCAGCTACATCATGGGCAACGGTGCATCCTACATTAACCAGTCGTGGCGCTACGCGGACCGTTTCAGCGACGGCTACGCGGTGGTGGGCGACGGCCGACACTTCGGCATCATCGACCGCCGCGGCCAGTTGCTGATCCCTCTGAAACTGGACGGCGCGCTGCGTTTCAGCGAGGGGTACGCCGCGGTGATGATCGGCGACCGCTGCGGTTTCGTCGATGTGCGCGGGAAAATGGTGATCGAGACGATCTACGCACAGGTGCGCTCGTTCCACGGGGGTTTCGCTGCGGTGCGCCTGCCGGATGAAGACGGCAAGCCCGGCGTGCAGGGTTACATCGACCTGCGCGGTCGCTGGGCCTTGCGTGACGAGCGCGGTGAACTAACGGAGCTGGGCGATTTCTACGACGGCATGGCCCGAGTGCGGGTGGGTGAGAAATGGGGATACATCGATCAGCGCATGCGGCCGCAGATTCAACCGACATTCGAGGCGGCCCGTGATTTCGTCAACGGCAAGGCGGCCGTGCGCATCGACGGCAAGTGGGGTTACATCGACCGGCGCGGTCAGATCATCGTGCAGCCGCGCTACGAGGCGGCCGACGACTTCGACGAAACGCTGGCCATGGTCAAGCGCGACGGCCTGTGGGGCTATGTCGATGCCAGCGGGCGTGAGCAGATCGAACCGCAATACACCGATGCCCGGCCGTTCCTGCGCGACATGGCCGCGGTGCGCGTGGAGGCCGGCTGGGGCTACATCGACGCCGGCGGGGGCTGGGTGCTCGATCCGCGCGTGGCCCTCAACGGGTTTGTGGACAATCGCCTCAGCGAAACGGTCGCCATCCAGGCCAACCCGCGCGACACGCTGATCAGCAACCGCGTCTATAACATGCCGCCCTACCGCAATCCGGTGGCAGCACCTTATCCGCCCGAGTACCAGTACGATGGCGTGCTGCCTGCCCCGAAATCCAAGGCAACCGCAGATGAACACAGATAGGCGCGGATAAACGCGGATCATTCATGCGTTGACCAGCTCAATCATCATCTGCGTTTATCTGTGTGCCATCCGTGTTCATCTGCGGTTGCTTTTCTTACGCCAGGCGATCGGTCATGTTCCAGGCTTCAGCCACCGCAAGGTTGGTCAACTTGCCGCCGCGCATGTTCAATGCGCTGCGGAAGGCGGGATCGGCGGCCAGCAGTTCATCCAGGTTACTGCCGGCCAGCTTGAGCACGTAAGGTTGCGTAGCGTGACAGAGGGCCTGCGTACTGGTGCGACCGACGGCGCCGGGCATGTTGGCGACACCGTAGTGGACGACGCCTTCGATAACGTAGGTGGGGTTTTCGTGAGTGGTGGGCTTGATCGTTTCGACGCATCCGCCCTGGTCAACGCCGACGTCCACGATGACCGAGCCGTTCTTCATGATCTTCAGCATCTGGCGATCGATCAGCACCGGCGTGCGGGCCCCGGGAATCAGCACCGCGCCGATCACCAGGTCCGCCAGCGCGGCATGCTCGCGCACAGCATGGGGATCGCAATAGACCGTGTGCACGTTGGGCGGCATCACCGCTTCCAGGTGGCGCAGCCGATCGAGGTTGATGTCCATGATGACCACGTTGGCGCCCAGGCCCGCGGCCATGCGAGCGGCATTGGTGCCGACCACGCCCGCGCCCAGGATCAGCACGTTGCCCGGCTCCACACCCGCCACGCCGCCCAACAGAATGCCCCGGCCCATAATGGGTTTTTCAAGGTATTTGGCGCCTTCCTGCACGCTCATGCGACCGGCCACCTCGCTCATCGGCGTCAACAGCGGCAGCGTGCCCTGCTTGTCGGTCAGCGTCTCGTAAGCCACAGCGGTGATGCCTGCCTTCAGGCAGCTTTCGGTCAAATCACGCGAGGCAGCAAAGTGGAAGTACGTGAACACCACCTGCCCCGGGCGCAGCATGGCGATTTCCGGGGGCTGCGGTTCCTTCACTTTCACAATCAAATCAGCAGCCTCGAACAACTTCCGGGGGTCGTCGAGAATTTCAGCCCCGGCAGCGCGGTACTGCTCATCCTCGTAACCGCTGCCGCGCCCGGCCTCGTGCTGAACCAGCACACGATGGCCCGCCTGCACCAGCAACTCCACACCCACCGGCAGCATGGCGATGCGATACTCGTGACTCTTGATTTCACGGGGAATGGCAATGATCACGGTCAGTTCCTGGTAAAGGGACAGGCGTTGTCTTCATCGCTCGCTTCCGGGGGCAGTTTCTGCACGACCAGCAGGGCAATGGCGAACACCAGCAGCAGGCAGAGGACGTAAAGACTGCGCCCTTCGATGAACGCGGTGAACGCGATGGGCAGGCTGATGGCCACGGAAAACAGGAACGTGCGCAGGCGCGGCTTGAACTGCACGCGCCGCCGCGTGGGGATCATCATCAGCAGCACGTAAGCCGGGAAGGCCGTGCCGTACAGCAGCAGCAGCACGCGATAGACCATCTGCGACACGTTCATGTGGAAGCCTTCGAGCTGCTGTGGATAGTGCATCAGCAGCAGCAACCCGATCAGCAGAAACAGCGGCAGCGGCAGCACGATGCGTCCCAGCGGCACCTGCTCGATCTGCTGCACGCGCTCCAGGTGCAGCACCACGGTGAAGGCCGATTGCATGATGACGTGTCCGCCGAGAATCCAGCGGGCGATACCGTGATCGAGCGGGCTGATGCCGTCGCGCAGGGCGATGGCGCCCAGACCGGCGTAGGCCAGCGAGAACACGATCATGCTGGCGAAGATGACCCCGAAACCCAGCACGAACGCCAGGCGCGGCTGCGGCGCGTTCTGGCAGGCGTAATGGAAAGTCAGGTCCAAATAAGGACACAGTAGAAAACCGAACGCAGCGGCGGGAATGAATGCGTACAGTCCCAGGTGACCGAGCCGCGGCTCGAGCATGGGCCCACGGAAGACATCGCTCCAGGCGGCCGACTGGAAGGCGAACCATGCGAACGCTGCCAGCGAGATGAAGCTGACCGCCAATGCTGCCGCCCCCAGCCAGGAACGCGCTTTGGCCAGCAGCATGAACAGACCGTACGCCACGATGATGGAAACGATCGCGGCCGGCAGCGGCCAACCCAGCAGTTCGACCAGGGCCCACGGCAGCACCATGACCTGGTACGCCATGGTGACGCGCGAGAAACCCAGGCAGGCCACCGCATGACGGACGCTGAGCACGGCGCTGCGCTGACGGTTGAGCACGAAGCCGAACGCCGCAGCGCCCAGGACGTTGGGAATGGCAAACGCCAGCCAGGCGACCGGTCCGTAATCGCGCAGCAACAACACCGGCAGCAGCATGCCGATCACCCAGGTCCATGACGAGCCGAGGTAGCAGGCCCAGACGAAGGTGCGGACGAAACGCATGACAAGAGTTTACGCGAAGCCCGCACCGCGAGCCCGCAAGGCAATCCGCGATGGCAGAACCGCCTTTCCCGGATGCACCATGATGCACTATTTGGCCTAATTTCTTGCATCTTTTGGCCATTTGCGGGGTATTTCGATGATAGAGCTTCAGAAAACGGCCAACCCTCGCTAGGATAAATCACCTGCCCAACCCCACCGGGGCAATTACTTACCCGCATTCCAAGGAGCGTTCGCCATGAGTCGTCAGCTATGTCTCGATCTGGCCCGATCCGGCATGGCCATGCCCATCGGCACGGACCTGCTGCTGCACGAGCAGCCGGACGCGCAGGCGGTGCTGCTGGACGGCGATCGTCTGGGCAAGCTGACCGCCCAGGCTGCGGCCCGCTACGGCACGATGCTGGCGGTTCCGCTGATGGATCTGCGCATCGAGAAGGAAGCGATCGGGATGGCCCTGGGCATGGCGCAAGCGGACATCGAAACCATGATGATCAGCCAGCCGCTGAGCAACGAGCAGATCACAGCGGCGGATCGTTACCTGGTCGAGAACCCGACGCCGCGCATGTGGGCCACCGAGCAGTCGATCCGTTACGTGTTCGAGCACACGGAGTTGCTGCCGATCGGCATGTGCATCGGGCCGTTCTCGCTGACGGTGAAGCTGCTGGCCGATCCGATCATGCCGGTGTACAGCCTGGCCACGGGGGCGACGGCCGAGGATGACCCGGAGGTGGCGCTGCTGCTTTCGGTGATGGAGTTGTCGCGGCGGGTGGTGCTGACGTACGTGCGGCGGCAGATCGCAGCCGGGGCCAAGGCGATGTTCATCTGCGAGCCGGCCGCCAACGTGGTGTTCCTCTCGCCCAAGCAGATGGCGAGCGACGCATCCGATCGCCCCGACGTGCTGGACCGCTGCGTCATGCAGCCGCTGCACATGCTGGCTGAGCTGCTCAAGGAAGCGCAGGTCGATCTGCTGCTGCACGACTGCGGCGAACTATGCGACCAGATCGTTCGCCGCCTGGGCCACGAGATTCACCCGGCCGTGCTGAGCCTGGGCAGCCCCCGGAAGTTGTGGGAAGACGCCGAGCTTGTCCCTGATGACGTGGTGCTGTACGGCAACCTGCCCAGCAAGCGCTTCTACAGCGATCAGGATCTCCCGGTCGAACGGGTGCAGGCGATGATCGACGAGCTGCGGACGAAGATGGCCCCCACGGGTCATCCCTACATCCTGGGCACGGAGTGCGATGTGCTGCACGTGCCGCAGTTCGCCCAGACGATCCGTCACAAGGTGTCGCTGCTGGCCAATTCGCAGCAGCGCCCGGTGGCCAGCGGCTGCGGCTGCGGCGGGCACTGAGGCGCGTTTAGCTGCCTAGCTTGCTCGGCAATGGGCGAGTAAACTCGCCCGCTAAACCTCACAATTTACCTTGGCAGGTTGCGCGACATGCGGCGGCGGGCGCGATCGCGCACCAGTTGCTTGGGCGTGACGTGGAAGGTGGCGGTGCAGATGCCTACGCGGCGCTCGCGCTGACCCTTGGCCTGCACCATCTGCAGCACGGTCATGTCCACGGTGATGTTGAACTCGCCGCCCTGCTTGACGAACGCGGTCAGATCCTCCCGCGGCTCGATGCGATAGACCGCCGGGCCGTGACAGGGCAACAGGAATTTGTATTCCAACTGTTTGCAGACCACGGTGTAGTTGCCGCCGCACTTCTCGAACACGAACATGCCGCCGGCCACCTCGGCATTGCCCAGCAGGGCGCCGCCGGCCATGGCGTTGTACCAGTTGCGGTTGAAGCGGCGGAACGGCAGCACGGCGCTGAACGTGCTTTCGCTGCCCTTGTGGAAGGTGATGCCGGAGCGAAAGGCCAGGGGCAGCCAGATCCAGGAACAGACGCGATGCCAGAAGTTGTTGCGCGTCGATAGCCTGCTGATCGCCTCTTCCATCTTCTGCATCTGGCGGGCGAAGAAGGGGGTTTTTAATTTTTGATTCTGGATTGAGGCTTTTTGATTTGTTTTCGCAGCAGTGGATGCACTGCGGGCGGTTGCTTTAGCGCCTTCAACGACGCCCACAGCGACTCGCTGTGGGCTTCCGGGGGCGGGGGTGCTTTCGGGTGGCAACGGGGGCAGATCGACCTTGGGGGGATGGCGCAGAGCCTCGGTCGGCTCGGGCAGAGCGGCAAGCATGGAATCCGCTGTGCTCATCTGAACTTCACCTGTCCCCCGACATCGGCCCAACACATTTACTTGCGGTAGGGATTGTTCGGCTCATAGTCCAGCCCTTCCTCCTCATCGTCGTCGGTCAGGCTGGTTTCTTCATCGTCCAGATCGTCCTTTTCCTCCTGCCATGCCACCTGAATGGCCTCCAGAATCTGCTCGTTGGGCTTCTGGCCGGGCTCGGGCTCGAAGTCGTCCAGGTCGCGCACCATCTGCCGCAGATCCGTGAATTTCACATCCAGCGGGTCCAGATCGGGATAAGCCTCGATCAGGGCCAAGGCGATGTCTTCGAAATCGGTCCAGGAAAAAGGCATGAGAATCGGGTATCGGGGTTCGGGTATCGGGGTTCGTTCGGCACCGAAGCCTCGCGTCCATTTTAGACCCGAAACCCGAAGCCCGAAACCCGATACCCGATATTTATTGTAAATTCACCGGCATCACCACGTAGAGGAAATTGCTCCCGCTTCGCAGTACGCCCGGCTTGTTGGCAGCCTTCATCTCCAGCAACACGTCGTTGGCGTCCACCACCTTCAGGGCATCCAGCAGGTACCCGGGGTTGAAGCCGATCTCCAGGTCGTCGCCGCTGTAGTCAGCCAGTTCCACGCGGACCTCGGCTTCGCCCATCTCCGGGGCCCGGCTGGACAGCACCAGGCCGCCCTTGCCGAAGGCCATGCGCACGCCCTTGGATTCCTCGTTGGTCAGCAGGGCAGCGCGGCGGACACCGCTGATGAACACATCGGTGGCCAGCGTCGCCTTCTTGTCGCCGTCCTTGGGGATCACGTCCTTGTAGGGCGGGAAGTTGCCTTCGACCAGGTTGCTGGTGAGCACCGCAGCCTCGGTGATGAAGTGGATCTGGTTCTCGGCGATCTGCACTTTCACCACCTGCTCGGCATCGCTGAACAATCGCAGCAGCAGGTTGAGGGCCTTGCTGGGCACGATAGCGTTGCGGGCCTCGCCCTTTTTGGCCTTGCAGGAACCCTTGGCCATGGCCAGGCGGTGGCCGTCGGTGGCGACCACGGTGAGCTTGTTGCTGTCGCGTTCGATGAGCACGCCGTTGATGGCGTAGCGCGAGTTCTCTCGCGCGGTGGCGAACAGCGTCATGGCGATGATGCGGTGCAGTTCACCGGCCGGGACTTCGAAGTCGGCATCGCCCTTGATCTCGGGGATGGGCGGGAAGTCGCCCACCGGCTGGCCGAAGACTTTGAACTTCGAGTCGGCGGCAACCACGTGGGCCACGTCGCCCTCGGTTTCGATGGTGAGCGTGGGATCCTGCGATTCGCTGACGATCTGGCGCAGCTTCTCGGCCGGGACCAGGGCCTCGCCCGCTTCCTGCACGTCCACGCGCGGGCTGGTCAGGCGCAGGGCCACCTCGGTGTCGGTGCCGGCCAGGGTCAACTGGGCCTCGGCGGCACTGATTTTGACGCACTGCAAGGCCGGTTTGGGCGTCCTGGCTGCAACCACCCCACCCACCAGATTCAAAGATTCGAGCAACGCGCCGCGATCGCAGATGACTTTCATGGTTTTCCCTCGTTTTTCGGACCGCCCAAGGTACCGCGTTCAGAGGGGGAAGACAAGGTGAGCAAGGCAGGAAGACAAGGAGACAAGGAGACAAGGCGACAAGGGGATCGAGGCCCCAGGCGTCCGGCGCGCCATCTGCTTGTCCCCTTGTCTCCTTGTCACCTTGTCTGCCTCCACCCCCGTCGGCCCGCTTGCCGCCCTCGGGGCCATGCACTACAATACCCGGCTCGCTGAAAAGGGACCGCTATGCCCAAGCTCAAGAGTCATAAAGGCCTGCTCAAACGGGTTAAAATCACTGCCACCGGCAAGGTCAAGACCAAAAAGTCCTCGACCGGCCACCTCAAGAGCAACAAGAACGGCGACAAGATTCGCCTGATCCGCGAGGATCACTACGTCAAAGGTGACGACATCAAGCGCTTCGAGCGCATGTTGCACCGTCGGCTCAGGCCGGCCGACTGATACGAGGAAATTTGCGATTTTAGATTTGTGATTTTAGATTTGAGCTTCCCCCGGCTTCACGCAATCTAAAATCTAAATTCTAAAATCAAAAATTCCATCACCGCGTGCCGGGCATCAAGCAGGGCCCTGAGCCCTCCCCGTTCACGCCCAATACGGGAGCTTTCCCATGCCTCGTGCTCGCAAAGGCGCCGCTCGGCGTCAAGCCAAAACCCGCTGGTTCAAGAAAGCCAAAGGCAATCGCGGCGCCCGCCGCACGCAATGGCGCAAGGTCAAGGAGGCGGTCGTCCGGGCCGGCGTTTACCAATACGCCCACCGCCGCCTGGTCAAGCGCGACTATCGCAGCCTGTGGATCACCCGCATCACCGCTGCCTGTCGTGCCCGCGGCACGCGCTACAGCGCTTTCATTGCCGGGCTCAAGGCGGCCAACATCGACCTGAACCGCAAGATGCTCTCCGAGATCGCCATCGCTGATCCAGCGACCTTCGACAAGCTCGTTGAATTGACCAAAGGTTGACCCCCGGAAGTGGGTGCCGGCAGCCGGTTTTTGCGCTGCGCATCCCAGTCTGAATGGCCGAGCACTGTGACGGAATTTCGACATGTCCGACCAGAACTCACAGTTGGGCAAGGAAACCTGGAGGCTGTTCCGCATCCTCTCGGAGTTCGTGGACGGCTTCGAGGTGATGAGCGAAGTCGGTCCCGCGGTCTCGGTCTTCGGCTCGGCTCGCACGCCTTCCAACGAACGCTACTACAAGCTGGCGGTCGAGTGCGGCCGGCTGATCGCGGAGAACGACCTGGCGGTGATCACCGGCGGCGGGCCCGGCATCATGGAAGCTGCCAACCGCGGCGCTTTCGAGGCCAAGGGCATGAGCATCGGGCTCAACATCGATCTGCCCATGGAGCAGAAGCCCAATCCCTACCAGACCCACGAAATGAAGTTCCGCTACTTCTTCGTGCGCAAGGTCATGTTCGGCAAGTACGCCTGCGGCTTCATCTGCTTCCCCGGCTGGTTCGGC
>CAYYGM010000108.1:0-15187 GCA_964471555.1 uncultured Phycisphaeraceae bacterium | reverse complement strand
GCCCCCCCCTAAAGAGAGCCATTATTCAGTCCGCAGCAGCAGGTTCAGCTCACCGCCGGGCGGCAGATGGTCCGCATCAGGCACCGGATCAAGTCGCCGGCCCACCACGTACAGGCGATAGCCGGGCTGGATCGACATGGCCCGCCGCACCCAGTCGTCGGGGGCTGGGCCGTCGCTGATCTTGCGCGGGTTGCGCTCGCCGATCAGCACCGGCGGGGTCGGCCCGGTCAGCAATCCCTCCGCCCCCGCAATGGCAGGCGCCTCGGCCCCCTCCAGGTCCAGCTTGATCAAGCGCGGCGTCGTGCCCCGCAAGACTTGGTCCATGCGCGCGGTGCGGACCTGCGTGGGCTCGGTGTGCACGCCGGGGTCGGCGAACAGCGTGGAGCAGCCGTGGTTGCGATCCGATTCGCCCGGCGGATAGAAGTGGATCGCCGCTTCGCCTTCCGCGTCGAACAGGGCACAATCGTGCACGGTGACGCGATCGCTGAGTTTGTTGATCGCCAGGTGATCGAGCAGGCGTTGGCGGTTGTGCGGCTCGGGCTCGAAAGAGTCGATTTTTCCTGTCGGCCCCACCAGTTGGGCGGCCAGGAGCGTGAAGTAGCCGATGTTGGCCCCGCCGTCGATGAAGTGATCGCCCGGCCGCAGCAGCGATCGCACCAGCTTGACGGTGGTCAGTTCATATAGCCCGTAGGCCATGCAGCAGTCGGGATAGATCGCCAAATCCAGATCCATCTGAATGCCGGAGGGCAGCGTGAAGCGGCGTTGCCATTGTGGGCGTGGAATGTGTTTGCGTACAGCCCGCACCAGGCGGTAACTGCCGCGCCCGGTCGGAGCGATGCGCGACCAGGTGCGCAATGCGGATTCCATCGGACCGCTGAGCATGGCCTCATTGTAGCGGCGATACAATCCCATCCATGTCCCGCACCTCGACAAGCCGTATCATCCTGCTGCTGGGCCCCACCGCCGGCGGCAAAAGCGAACTGGCCGTCGATCTGGCGGAACGTCTGGGCTGCGAAGTTGTGGGGGCGGACTCCATGCAGGTCTATCGCCACCTCGATGCCGGCACCGCCAAGCCCTCCCGCAAGCTGCGCCAGCGCGTGCCGCATCACATGATCGACATCGTCGAACCCACCGAGCGCTTCACCGTGCACGATTGGCTCTCGCGCGTCCATCCACTGATCCACGACATCCATACTTCCGGGGGCATCCCTATCATCGTCGGCGGCACCAACCTCTACATCAAGGCCCTGCTGCACGGCATGTTCGACGGCCCCGGCATGGACGAAGATTTTCGCCGCTCCCTGGAAGACATCGACGCCCCGCAGCTTCACGAACGTCTGCAATCCATCGATCCCGAAGCCGCCGAGCGCATCAAACCCAACGATCGCAAGCGCATCATCCGCGCCCTGGAAGTCCACCACCAGACCGGCCGCCCCATCAGCGCCTTGCAGACTCAGTGGGAACAAACCAACAACCATCAACCATCAACCAACAACCCTTTCACCCTCCTCGGCCTCGACTGGCCCGTGCCCGAAATCAACCAGCGCATCAACCTGCGGGTCAAGGCCATGTTCTACCCGCACAAAGTCACCCCGGAACTGGCAGCCGAGATCTGCCCCCACGGCGAATCCCTGCCCGATGAAACGCAACGCCTGCACCAAGCCAACCTGCTCGGCCCGCAAGCCCGCGAAGCGCTCGGTTACAAACAGGTTCTGGCCGCCCTGCGTGGCGAAATGACCATGGACGAAGCCTTCGAGCGCACCAAGATCCTGACCCGTCGCTTCGCCAAACAGCAGCGCACCTGGCTGCGACGATTTCAAAATGTCCACTGGCTGCCCGCCGCCGAACTGAACCCCGCCCAGCGCCTCGAAGCAGCGCTGCGGGTGTTGCATGGTTGATGCAGTGTGCCGCGTCAATCATTGAATGGATTGCTCTCGGCTGAGCTGGTTACACCGTGGTGATGCAGGATATGTTCGCGTCCATCCGCATCGCCCCATGTCTCGGCATAGTCCAGGAAACGCTGCAAAAGGACGCGCACCCCCAGCTCTTCCTCAACTTCCAATCGAGCACGCACTTGTTGCACTGCTTTCTCAAACATCGGGTCGTTCACCCGCGCAGCCCACTGTTCGATGATCCGCTCGCTGGCTTCACCCTGATAGTGAAACCACAGTGGCCAATGGAAAAACGCTGCACCCAGCACCCGCACCGCGTTTTCGCGCACGACCGGGGCGAAAGCCGACAGATATGGCGTGACCGGCTCCACAACCAGCGTGCCGGCATCCCGCGCCTGTTCGCTGCTCCATCCATCCCACGGCAACGTTACGATCGCGTCGACCAGACGCTGTGCCATTTCCGGCGTGTAAGCAACCGGCATCTTAGCGCAGCCCAGCATGTGCACGGCCGCCAATCGGTGATTCATCGGCTCGTGCGTCAACCACTCGGACGCAACCGCAATGCCGGAAGAACCGCTTTGGCCAATGGCCTGGATCAGTTGATCGCAGTGCGGCGGTAGTAAACGGCCCGGGTACGGCTGAGGCATCACCCAATTTCCAAAGGGGACCGGTGGTGACGGTGAGCACAACTCGTCGACCAGAAGTTTTTCCAATACCGGCACATACTTGGCAGTAACCACCTCCGTCCCTCTCAGTGAGCTGTATGCGTTTGCTCGCATGTAAGGATCGGCCGAAGTCAATCCGTTGACGATCTGTTGGTAAGACTTGTCATCCTCCGTCATCAGCACACTCATCTTTAGATACCAGAACGTGTATCGGTAATCATTCGGCGTCAGGTTCCCAGAGCGTTGGTGGCTGAGAAACCACGTGTACGCCCGTCGCGCCAGCAGACGACTCTGCCAGCGGCACGCGAATGGTTGACGAAGATGGTCCGCATCATGGAGTCCCAGCAACCAATCGCGCAAGTATCCGGTGGGTCGCGGGCGATCCATCCACACCACAGCATTTCCGGGTAGGACGGCCCAACCTCTCTGTAACCGTCTCTCGATCATTCGGCGACCGCTGTCGGGCCACCAGGGATAGCCTGCGATCCACACCGTCGTCGGCACACAGGCACTGAGAAACCTTTCGCCGGTCCACATCCGGTACTGCACGAAATCCACTTGCACGCCCGCCAGCACAATCAGCAACCCCGTCACCGCCCAGCGCCAGCGGCGAGGTCGGCCAAACAATTGACGCGGTGACTGGGCCGTGTGCCCGCATTCCGGACAGGTCAATCCTTCCGTGCCGCGCAGGTCATACCCGCACTTGGGGCAAGCGGGAAATTTGCCCCGCCGACGGATCAACGCCCATGCAATCACCAGCAGTCCCAAGCTCATGACCACCAGCCAAAGCCAGGGGGACACGCGAATAAGCCACACAGGCAAGTCCCGGATCGTGAACATGATCGTCCATGAATACGAACCGCAACACCCGCAGGTTCACATAATCGGGCTCTTTGAATCAACCCGGCGGAGGCCGGTTTACCGGCCGTGGCGTTGCGACATCCGACGCGACTGCCTGATATCCAGCGATCCCGATCGGCAGTCTCGATCCTTCACGCCAGATCGAAAAGCAACAGTTCGCTGTCAGCGTCCGCGGTGACAGCCAGCTTCGGCTCCTGTTCGATCGACGCCCCGTCGCCGGTCTCCAGAATCTGGCCGTTGAGCTTGACCGCGCCCCTGGCGATCTGCATCCATGCGCCGCGACCGTCGGCCAGGTCATACTCCAGCGTGTTCCCGGCTGCCAATTGCGTGACGTACACCGCGGCGTCCTGTTCGATCTTCAGCGAATCATCGCGCCCGTCGCCGGAGGCGATCGCCTGCCAGCGGTTCATTCTCCCCTCGGCTGGAAAGTTGCGGTCGGCGTAGCGCGGCTCGACGCCCTGCCGGCTCGGCTCGATCCAGATCTGCAGCAGGTGCACCTGCGTCTTGTCCGAGCCGTTGAATTCGCTGTGCTCGATGCCGCGACCGGCACTCATGACCTGGGCGATGCCGTTTTCGAGTTGGCCTTGGCCACCGGTGCTGTCGCGGTGAGCCAAAGCGCCGTCGAGCACCCAGGTGATGATCTCCATGTTGGCGTGTCCGTGGGTTGGGAACCCGCCGCCGGGTTGGATGCGGTCGTCGTTGATCACGCGCAGGCTGCGGAAGCCCATGAACAGCGGGTCGTAGTATCGGCCGAACGAGAACGTGTGCCACGAATGCAGCCACGAGAACATGGTTCGGCCCCTCTGGTCGGCGGGTCGAAGGTGGATCATGCAGGATTGTAGCGCTTTACACCGCGGCACCTCCACCGGACGTTGCACAACTCCCTCTCCCCTTGGGAGAGGGTTGGGGTGAGGGCCGAATTCCTTCGCGCGGCCCGGCCCAAACACGCATCCTCCGTATCGCCATCACCTTCCCACTCCCAGCAGGAGAGGTTCTCAAACAATCTCTTGCTGTCCGCGATTCTGCTACCATATTCCGCCCTTAAGGCCTAATGTGCCACAGGAGTAGCCGCACCATGAGTGTCCAACCCGCCAACCCCAGCACCAAGTCCATGGACGACATCGTCGCCCTCTGCCGCCGCCGCGGCTTCATCTGGCAGTCCTCCGAAATCTACGGCGGCATCAACGGCTTCTGGGACTACGGCCCCCTGGGCGCACAACTGAAAAAGAACCTCAAAGACGCCTGGTGGCAGGACATCATCAAAACCCCACCGGCCGGCCCCGATGGCAACGACCTGGACATCGTGCCCGTCGATTGCACGATCATCATGAATCCCAAAGTCTGGATCGCCTCCGGACACGTCGGCGGATTCAATGATCCGATGGTGGACTGCCGCTTCTGCAAAGCCCGCTTTCGTGCGGACCACCTCAACGATTTGCAGTGCCCTGAAAAGCCGAGCAAAAAACCCGGCGAGCACGATAAGTGCGATCTGACCGAGCCGCGTGCCTTCAACCTGATGTTCCAGACCTACGTCGGTGCCTTGCAGGATGAAGACTCCAAGGCCTACCTCCGCCCTGAAACCGCGCAGGGCATCTTCGCCCAGTTCTGGAATGTCGTGGACACCTCGCGCGTGAAGGTGCCGTTCGGGATTGCCCAGGTCGGCAAGGCTTTCCGCAATGAGGTGACGCCGCGCAATTTCACCTTCCGCAGTCGTGAGTTCGAGCAGATGGAGATTGAGTTCTTCATCCGCCCCGAAACCGCCGCCGAGTGGTATCAATACTGGCGTGACACGCGCTATGCCTGGTGGCAGTCGATCGGGCTGGCGGGTGATAACCTTCAGTTGCGCGAGCATGACAAGGAAGAACTGTCGCACTACGCCAAGGAAGGGGCCGGCGTCTGCGACGTCGAATATCGTTTCCCCTTCACCGCCCCCGGCTTCGGCGAGTTGGAAGGCATCGCCCATCGCAGCGATTTCGATCTCAAGGCCCACGCTACTGCCTGCGGCAAGGGCGAAAAGATGATGTATCGCGACCCGGTGACCAACGAGAGATTCTTCCCGCACGTCATCGAGCCCTCAGCCGGGGCTGATCGCGGCACACTGGCGGTGTTGTGCGAAGCGTTCACGCCGACACCCGGAAGGGCAGGGACGCAGTACATGATGCGGTTTACGCCGCGAATGGCCCCGATCAAGGCGGCTATCTTCCCGCTGGTCAATAAAGATGGTATGCCGGAAATCGCGGATAAGCTTTACCGCCAGCTTCGCAACAAATATGTTGTGGAGACCGACGCCAAGCAGTCGATCGGCAAGCGATATGCTCGCATGGACGAGGCCGGCACGCCTTTCTGCTTCACCATTGATGGCGAAACCACCACCAATCAGACGGTGACCGTGCGCGATCGTGATACGGCTGAGCAGACCCGCATCAACATCGACCAGGTTGAAAGCTTCCTGGCGGAGCACATCGGATCATGAATCAAACTGACCCGCCGCAGATTGATATGGCCGAGCACGGCGCTAATGGGACGACTTCCAATCGCCGGCTGTTTGTGCAGTTTCTGGCTTTCAGCGATCACCACGATCCACACGACGTGGCCGAAGGTATGCGGCAGGCGGGTTTCACCGGTGCGGTGTATGCCGATCTGCACGATCCCAACGGCGTGGCACTGGCCGCCATGCACGAAAACCCAGCCTTTTTCACCGATGAGCTGCGCCCATGGGTCAATCGTGGCCCATTGAAAGACGCCCGTCTGCACCGCGAGTTGGTCATGTTCGGGCGAACCTATGCACTGGGTTACGAGCCGAACCTCGACGAGGTGTTGATCGATCGGCCGCGCAAGCACGTGCTCGAACCGGATTGGCCCTGGGCGGTGTGGTATCCACTTCGCCGCAAGGGTGAATTTGCCCGCCTGGAGCGTTCGCAGCAGACGGACATCCTGCGCGAGCACGCGGTGCTGGGCATGAGCTTCGGCCGCGCGGGCTTGGCGCGTGACATCCGCCTGGCCTGCCACGGACTCGACATGGCGGACAATGATTTCGTGATCGGTTTGTTTGGCAAGGAACTGACCCCGCTGTCCAAGCTGGTGGAGACCATGCGCAGCACCGTGCAGACTTCACAGTATCTGGCCAGTCTCGGGCCGTTCTTTGTGGGTAAGAAGATATGGGCCTCACAATTGTAAATATCTGCCATGAGTAAACCGTTAAGTGAACGTTACCAACAGGCGCTGCGGACTCTGCAAGCCATTGACCAGGCGCAAGCGCTCAAGTTCTACGACCAATTGAGCAATCCGCAGCGTGACCAGCTCCTGACGCAGATCGAAAACATCGACTGGCCTGAAGTGGCACGGCTGATCGAGTCGCACGTCAAGAGCACGCCCGCCCTTGATTTGCCGACTGATGTGCAGCCGGCCCCCTACTACCCCTACCAGCCGACCAGTGAATTGAAGCCCAGATACAAGCAGGCCCGCAGCCTGGGCGAGCAACTGGTACGCGAAGGGAAAGTTGCAGCGTTCATCGTGGCCGGCGGCCAGGGAACCCGGCTGGGATGGGATGCCCCCAAGGGAACCTTCCCCGCTACACCGATTCGCAAGCTCAGCTTATTTGGATGTTTCGCTGAATATCTGACCGCCATGGAAAATCGCTTCAGCGTCAATATTCCTTTGTACGTGATGACCAGCCCCGCCAACGATGCCGCCACGCGTGAGTTCTTCAAGGCCCAGCATTACTTTGGCATGAATCCTGAAGATGTTTTCATCTTCCCCCAGGCTATGATGCCGGCCGTCGATATGGCGACCGCCAAGGTGTTACTGGCATCGAAAGATTCACTGGCCCTGTCGCCCAACGGCCACGGCGGATCGCTCAAGGCGCTGTACACCAGCGGCGCTCTGCAAGACATGACCCGACGTGGCATCGAACAGATCAGCTATGTCCAGGTGGACAATCCCATCGTGCGCGTGGTCGATCCGGTGTTCCTGGGACTGCACGCGCTGGACGGCGCCCAGATGTCCAGCAAAATGCTGCCCAAGTGCGATCCCTTCGAGAAGCTCGGAAACTTCTGCCTGATCAACGGCAAAGTTACCGTGATCGAGTACTCCAACCTGCCAGAGGAACTGGCGGTTCAGCGGCTGGATAATGGGGATTTACGCTTTCGGGCCGGTTCGATCGCGTTGCATGTGATCCGTGTGGACTTCGTAAGAAAGTTGAACGAGTCACCAGGTGGCTTTGCTCTGCCGTTCAACCGGGCGGAGAAGAAGGTGCCGTTTGTCGATTTGGAGACAGGTGAGCCTGTGTCGCCGCAGAAGCCCAACGCGATCAAGCTGGAGACGTTTGTATTTGATGCTCTGCCGATGGCCGAGCCGTCGATCGTTTACGAAACAAGCCGCGATGATGAATTTGCGCCGATCAAAAACGCCAGCGCACCGGGAACGGTTGATTCACCCGCCACCAGTATCGCCATGCAGACTGGCCGCGCCAAAGCATGGTTGCGCCAAGCCGGTGTTGATGTGGCCGATGACGCGGTGGTGGAGATCAAGGCAACCACAGCTTTATACCCAGAGGATCTCAAGCAGGTAAAGCTGCCGAAGTCCATCGGCCCGGGTGAAAAGATCCTTCTCTGAATCAAGCACTTGTCGTCAGTGTCAGTCGAGCTGGATTGCATACATGAAAATCTCTACTGCTCTTATTCTGGCCGGCGTGTTCGGGCTGACCGCTGTGGTTGCCGGGACGTTCGCGGCTCACGTGATCAACGGTCGCATTGACGCAGACCTGCTGGATGTCTTCGAGGTAGGTGCGCGCTACCACATGTTCCACGCCCTGGCTATTCTTGCCTTTGCGGGAGTGATCGAAAGGCTGGGAAAATCAGGGGCGGCCGCGGTGTGGTGCTGGAGCGGCGGCGTCGTATTTTTCGCCGGGTCGCTCTACCTGCTCAGTCTTACAGGCTTGCGCTGGTTAGGTGCAATCACGCCTATCGGCGGCGCGCTGTTCCTGGCAGGTTGGCTGTGTGTGATCATTTCAGGTATAAAGCACACAAAGCAGAAATAACCAACATAGTAAATCAGCTTAGTCCGCCATCGGCTCCAGAGGGTGAACTGCCTTATCGATCACTTCCGCGCTCAGATCGCTGTTGCTGATGACAACGGTGACCGGGTTTAGCAGGTAGCGGCGGGCTACTTCGCGCAAGGCATCAGCATCCACGGCATCAACCTGCTTCTTGAAGGCATCCATGCCGGGCTCGGGAACTTTGTATAGCACGTCGATTGCCAGGTTGGCGGCTCTGGAACTATTGTCCTGTTTATCCAACAGTTCGTCACTGATCACGCGGGCCTTGGCACGCTGGATGGTCAGGTCGTCGAACTCGCCGCGCTTGGCACGCCCCACCACCTGCATGGCGCGGTTGATCGCTTCAGGAGCCTTGGCGGCATCGGTGTTGAACAGGATGGCGAAAAACCCCGGCACAATGCCGACGCGCGTGCCCGCACCTACGGCATAGACAAGTCCTTCATTGTCGCCGCGCAGGGCGGTGTCGAGCCAGCCGGTGGGGAAGTCGCTCATCACGGCAGCCAGCACCTGCATGGCGGCATAATGCGGATTATCACGGATCATGCCGGGGCCGAAGCCGATCTCCACGGCGGTTAAGGGTTTTTCGGTGTGGTAAGTCTCGATGGCCTCCATGGGTGGCTTGGGAAGCGGCGGCGTAAAGGCGGTGTCGCTTCTCGGCATATCACGGAAGAGCAACTTGACCGCTTCCTGCACCAGCCTCGGGTCCACATCGCCGACAACGCTGAGCACGCTGTTTTGGCCGGTGAACTGATGTTTGTGGAAGGCGGCCAAATCGTCGGCGGTCAGCTTCTCCACGACATCGCGGCGGCCTGTGGGCGACTGTGACCAGGGGAAGTTCTGGAAGTAGGTCTTGAGGAAATCACTGCGAAGCTCACCAGCCCAACTGTCGGTTTCACGATCGATGGCAGCCAGCAGGCGGGGCTGGAGCTTTGACCACTCCTCCGCAGGGAAGGTGGGATGCAGCACCACGTCGGCCATCAGGCCCATGATTGTGGGCCAGTCTTCAGCAAGACAATTAGCCTGGGCGTAGGTGGTGTTATTACCGGCTTCGGTGTTCAGTGAAGCGCCGAGGCCTTCGATAGTGCTATGGATCTGATCGGCGGTTTTGGTGGTCGTTCCACGATCGAGCATGGCAGCCGTTGCATAGGCTACGCCTTCACGTCCGGGTTCATCAGCGAGCAGGCCGCCGAGGGTGTAAAGCTGCATGGAGACGCCGGGTACAACGGTGGAGCGCTGCACGATGAGTGTCAGGCCGTTGTCGAGTCTGGTGGTGACCGGCTCATCGACCACAATCGGCCGCGCGTCAGAATCAGCGAGCTTTTTCTGCAATTCGGCAACGACGACGCTGTTATCGATATCGATGTCGCGCATGTGCTGGGCGTGGCTGGTCAGGGTCTGCTCATCGGGCTTGTTGAAATCGGTGACGGGATGATCCGCGTCGGCGGGGAGCAGCTTGACCACGATCAGCTTGTCGGCGGCCAGGAACTTCTGTGCGGTTTTCTGCAATTGCTCAGCAGATATCGATTGAACAGCCTGGGCATATTTGCTCAGATAGTCCGGGTCGCCGGTGCCGATGATATCGTTGGCCAGTCGTGCGGCCATGGTCTGGGCGGTCTGGGTGCTCAGCAGGACACTGGCGAGAGTTCGCCGCTTGGCGCGGGCCAGTTCCTCTTCGCTGACCGGCTGCTCGGCGAGCTGGCGCACCTGTTCAAGGGACGCATCGATTGCTTTCTGGATGGACTGTTCATCGCGGCCGGCGGGTTCCATGTCGATGCCGAACAGGCCGCGGCCCCAGGTGAAGCTGGAGTTGTAGGCGACAATCGATGTGACCGCCCGTTGCCGATCGCGCACGGTGTGGGCGAGGCGGCTCGACTCGCCCTGGCCAAGGATCCCGGCCAACAGGTCCAACTCGTAGTCGCCTGGCTGCGCGAGCATGGTGCCCGGCCAGATCAGGCGCACGCGCGGCTTGGCGATGTCGGCATAACCGACCACCGGCTTGCCCGGGGTGGTGGCATCGTCCATGGGCACGTGAATCGTCGGCAATTCCTGCGGCTTTGCATCGGACCAGTGCGCTGCAACCTGGTCCACCGTTTTCTGCGGGTCGATGTCGCCGACCACCACGAACAGCAGGTTGTTGGGGGCGTACATGCGGTGGTAGAAGTCGTTGATCTCGTCGCGGGTGATTTCCAGGAAGCGTGAGAGATAGCCGATTGTGGGATGGGCAGCCGGGTGATCGGGGCTGTATCGGGCCTGCTGGGTGAGCTTCCAGAAGATGCGCCCGGGATCGCCGCGGCCCATGTCGAACTCACGCTGAATCACGTCGCGCTCGCGCTTGTACTCATCCTGTGAGATCAGCGAGTGACCGATCCAGTCGCTGAGCAGATCAATCGCTTCCGGTGCGTGATCCGAGGTGGTGTTGATGTAGAATCGCACGGTGTCGAGGCTGGTGGCGGCATTGGTCTGGGCGCCGATGCGGCCGAGCTCCGCGTTGGATTCCTTCTCCGTGCGGTTCGAGGTGGAGCCGGCAGCCAGCAAATGCTCAAGGAAGTGGCTAAGTCCCGCGCCAACGTGCTCCTGCTCGTAGAGCGAGCCGGTCTTGACCCAGATCTGGGCCGAGACCACCGGCGCGGATGGCAGGTTCTGTGCCACGATCAGCATGCGGTTGGGAAGTTGGACAATCAGACGATCAGAGCGTTGCTGCAAGACGGTGTACTCCGGGGCCGATTCCGCAGCGAAGGCCGCGGCGGCGATCAGCGTCAGTGTGAGACAGAACAGACTAAGCGAAACCTTGGGCATCATCGAGACTCCATTGTCCGCGGCCGGTTGTTGACGGCGAGTCACACTTTATCGTCGCTTTGGGCCGGTTTCCTGACAATCCAGACGACTGGGGAGGGGGGAAGGTTCAGAATTGGGGGTGAAAACAGCGTTTCTGGGAGTGGATTCGGGTGGAGAATCAAGACAATCGCAGAGGTCGCGGAGGCGCAGAGGCACGGAGGAGGGCGGGTTGGGGAAAAGGAACATGTATGGTTATTCGAATAGTGGATCGGCTGCTTTGGGCGGCGAGATTTTCAGGTGAAGATGCTCAGCCGCGGGTGCGGTCAGTTGCCTGCCCTGGCGGGTGCGGGCGAGGAAGCCGATCTGGAGGAGGTAGGGTTCGCAAAGTTCTTCGAGTGTGCCGGAGTCTTCGCCCAAGGTGGCGGCGATGGCTTCGAGGCCGACGGGGCCGCCGTTGTAGATCTCGGCGATGATGCGCAGGTATTTGCGGTCCAGTTCGTCGAGGCCGAGAGCGTCGACGCCTTCGAGTTTCAAGGCGGCATCTACCGATTGCGGCGTGAGTTGGCCTTGGTTTTTGACCTGGGCGTAATCGCGGGCGCGGCGGAGCAGGCGATTGCAGATGCGCGGGGTACCGCGACTGCGGGCGGCGATGACGTGCAGGGTGGCGTCGTCAACGGAGAGCTTGAGCAGGTCGGCGCTGCGGTGCAGGATCTTCAGCAGTTCGTCATCGGAATAGAAGTCGAGGTTGTGGCCGATGCCGAAGCGGGAGCGCATGGGGCCGGAGAGCAGGCCGGCCCGGGTAGTGGCGCCGATGAGACAGAACGGCTTCAGGGGCAGCGTGATGGCTTTGGCGTGCATACCCTGATCGAGCGTGATGTCGATCTTGAAGTCCTCCATGGCGGGATAGAGATACTCCTCGACCACGGGGGAAAGGCGATGGATCTCATCGATGAAAAGCACGTCACGCGGCTGAAGCTTGGTGAGCGTGCCCACGAGGTCGGCCGGCCGGGTGAGTGCGGGGCCGGAGGTGGCGACGAGGTGGGATTTGAGTTCGTTGGCGATGATGTGGGCGAGGGTGGTTTTGCCCAGGCCGGGCGGGCCGTGCAGCAGGACGTGCTCCATGGGCTCGCCACGGGAGGCGGCCGCGGTCAGGGCGATGCGGAGCTTTTCGACCAGGCGGGGCTGGCCGACGTAGTCGTCAAGACGGGTCGGACGCAGAGCGAGGTTGAGGGTGTTTTCGCCTTCATCCTGGACCTGTCCGGAGACGATGCGCTGCTTAGCCATGAGGGGATTTTAACCGAGTTGGTGGTTCGGGTTCAGACAGGATAACAGGATGGACAGGATTGACGGGATGAAAGGCAGTTTGAACCGCAGAGACGCGGAGTGAAGCAACTTTTTGCCACGGATGAACACGGATTCACACGGATGACAACAACAGATTAAACACTTATGGCTTTCATCCGTGTCTATCCGTGTTCATCCGTGGTTAATGTCTTTCTCCGCGTCCTCTGCGTCTCTGCGGTTCAATTCAATGCAGAATCCTGTTGATCCTGTCAATCCTGTGATCCGGTCGAAATCGGAAAAACCTGGGGCTGATTTACTGTGGGTGTGGGGTTCAGCCGATGTCGACGCCGACGACGCGGTCGATTTCTTCGAAGCTGGTTTCGCCCTTGAGGATCGTGTTGTTGCCGAAGTCGTGCAGGCTGGTGAAGACGGTGGATTCGATGCTGCGGCGGATGTCGTTGATCGTCGGACTCTTGAGAATCACGTCGCGCAAGTCGTCGGTGACGATCAACATCTCCCAGATACCGACGCGGCCGCTGTAGCCGGTGGAGAAACACGCTTCGCAGCCGACGGGGCCGTAGATGTTGGCGACGCCTTCGACAGCTTTACCCAGGCGCATCTGCTGATTGGTGGTGGGTCGGCGAGGCTCCTTGCACTTGGGGCACAACTTTCGCGCCAGGCGCTGGGCGAGCACGATGTTGAGACTGGAAGCCACCAGGTAGGGTTCGACGCCGAGGTCGAGCAGGCGGAACACTGCCCCGATGGTGTTCTTGGTGTGCAGGGTGGACATGACGGTGTGGCCGGTGGTGGCAGCCCGCATGGCGGTGGTGGCGGTTTCACTGTCGCGGACTTCGCCGACCACGATGACGTCGGGATCCTGCCGCAGGACGGAGCGCAGCAGGCTGTTGAAGTCCTGGCCGTGCTTTTCATCGACGGGGATCTGGGTGACGCCTTCGACTTCGTATTCGACGGGGTCTTCGATGGTGATGATGTTGCGGGTGGAGGCGTCGATCTCGCGCAGGGCGGCATAGAGGGTGGTGGTTTTACCGCTGCCGGTCGGGCCGGTGGTCAGCAGCATGCCGGCATCCTGGCGGGTGAGTTGGAGAATCTGCTGATACATGTAGTCGGTCAGACCCAGATCGCGCAGGCGCTGCGGCGCGGAAGTGGGATCGAGCACCCGGATGACCATCTTCTGGCCGTGGATGGAGGGGGTGAAGCTGACGCGGTAATCGATGCGACGGCCGGGCGCGACGACGGAGAAGTGCCCCTCCTGCACGATGGCTTTCTTGGTGATGTCGATGTCGCAAAGCACCTTGATGACGCTGGTGAGCTTCTTGGTCTGATCGGGGGTGATCTGAACGAGCTGGACCATGACGCCGTCGATGCGGCAGCGTAACTGGCCGACATCGCGCTTGGGCTCAAGGTGCAGGTCGCTGGCGTTGGCGCGGCAGCAGCCGAACAGGAGCGTGCGCAGGAGGGTGATGGACTCGGCGGCAGCCCGCTGCTGCTCATCGCTGTTGGCCTTGACCGCTACGTGCACAACATTGCCGCGGGCGTTGACGATGTTGATCTCATCGACGCCGAAGCCGACGTCGCGGCCGAAGGCTTTGAGCGATTCGATACTGGAGACGACCCAATCGGGAGCGGACAGGACGTTCTCGTATTCTTCCTCAGCGGTGAAGGCATCGACGCCGAAGGGTTGGTCGCCAGCAGCGATCTGTTCCGGCGCGGCTGTGGGCGCGGGGGCGGCCCGCAGGGGAGCAGGCTTCTTCTTGTTGGATGAGCCGGCCAGAGCGGCGAATTGAGCGAGGGCGTCGTTGTCGTCCTGGGCGCTGCGTTCGGTCTGGAAGGTGAAGCGAGCGGGGCCGACGACGAACTCGAGGCCGTCTTCCAGTTTAACCTGGGCAACCTTCTTGCCGTTGACAGCCGTGCCGTTGCTGGAGTTCAGATCGCGCAGCAGGTAGCCGGAATCGGTCTGGACGATTTCACAGTGCTTGCGACTGACGAACGTGTGCGGCACGATCAGGTCGTTGCCTTCGACGCGGCCGATGGCCAGCCGCGGCTTGTCGAGCTTGATCTGCTGCACCTTGTCCCCGAGTTGGAAAGTCAGATAGGGCATGGGAATAAGGATACAGAATTCGGTAGGCGCGGTCGATAGGCGGGCAAGGGTTGTCGCAGAAATGCGTGAGGGGCGGCGGTGCGGGGCAATCGGGTGGTTGCGCGAAGCCGCAAGCGGCTTAGAGCGGCGTAGGATTCAACTCGGGGCCGAGCAGGTCGTCGTAGGTTTCACGGCGACGGATGAGGGTGGTGCGATCGCCGTCAACCAGAACTTCGGCCGGTCGTGGGAAGGCGTTGTAGTTGCTGGCCATGGCCATGCCGTAGGCGCCGGCGGTGAAGATGGCCATGCGATCACCGCGCGCCAGCGGAGGCAGAGCGCGGCCCTTGGCCAGGGTGTCGCCGGTTTCGCAGATGGGGCCGACGACGTCGTAAGTCTGCAATCCTGGGAGTTCGAGTTGCGCACTTCGGCGCGGGGGGACGAATTCCGGGGCGATGTGTGTGGGCCAGATGAAGTGGAAAGCATCGTACATGGCCGGGCGGATCAGGTGGTGCATACCGGTGTCAACGATGGCGAAGGTGCGCGAGCCGCCGATCTT
>CAYYGM010000107.1:0-15299 GCA_964471555.1 uncultured Phycisphaeraceae bacterium | reverse complement strand
TTTGAACCCAACCGGGCCTATTCACCGTTCTCGGTCTACACGCTCCTGAACCACGGAGGCGATTGGGCACAGGCCGCCAGCTCTCTGCGGCTGTCGGGTTATGGCGGCGATTCTCTGCTGGACAGCACCCGAGGCGTGGACATCTCCGGCATCATCGAGCAGAGACAAGCCGATGTGGCTGACAACCCCGACACCTCTCCAGCGGTGCCAGAGATTCCCGACCCCGGGCCGGTGCCCATGGAACTGCTGCGCGTGCCGGGGTTTGTTAGTGAGGTCATGGACCACACGCTCGCCATCGCTCCGTATCCAAACACCGTCATGGCCTTCGCCGGGGCTTTGGCACTGCAGGCTTTCCTGGCTGGCCGCAAAGTGCGCGACGCGGGCAATAACCGCACCAACATTTATCTGCTGGGTCTGGCGCACTCCAGCGCCGGCAAGGATCACCCGCGAAAGGTGAACACCGACATCATTCACGCTATCGGCCTGAGCGAGTGTCTGGGAATGTCGTTTGCCAGCGGCGAGGGCCTGCAGGATGCCTTGTTCCGCACGCCCGCGATGCTCTTCCAGACCGACGAGATCGATGGGATGCTCCAATCGATCAACAAGGCCAAGGACGCCCGCCACGAGGCCATCATGACCACGCTGCTGACGATGTACTCGTCGGCAAACAGTGTCTATCCGATGCGCCGCAAAGCCGGCAAGGAATCACCGGGCGTGATCGACCAGCCTTGTCTGGTGGTCTATGGCACAGCCATCCCCAATCACTATTACCAGGCGCTCAGTGAGCGCATGCTCACCAACGGATTCTTTGCCAGGATGGTCATTCTGGAATCCGGCGCGCGGCCCGCCGGCCAAGAGCCCGGCATCGATCCTCCGCCTCCACGGGTGCTGGCGACAGCCAAATGGTGGGCGGATTTCAAGCCGGGCACGGGCAACCTGGAGGACTTCCACCCCGTGCCGAAGGTGGTGGAACACACCGAGGAGGCTCGACGCCTGCTGATCGAGACGCGCCAGCAGGCCGAGGCCGAGTACAGCGCGGCCGAGAGCAAGAGCGACCCGGTCGGCACCACCGTCTGGGGCCGCGTCAGCGAGCAGGTCCGCAAGCTGGCGCTGCTGTACGCCATCAGCGAAAACCACCTGTCACCGCAAATTGGCCTGGCGGCCGTGCGATGGGCCGCTGCGTTCGTCATGCATCAGACCCGGCGGATGCTCTTCATGGCCAGCCAGCACGTGGCCGAGGGCGAGTTTGACGCTCTGATCAAACGGGCCATCGAGTTGCTTCGCCAGTGGCGCGAGATAAACGGCCCCAAGGCCCTGATGCCGGCCTGGGAACTGCGGCGGCGACTCAAGCAGCGCCCCAGCGACTTCAAGGACATCGTTCTGGAACTGGAAGAGCGGCGGATCGCGAAGTTGGACACCGAGAAAGCAACCACCAAGCCCAAGTCGGGATACCGGCTGCTATGAGTAAAGAAAACAGCGAGAAAACCTCACAGAAAACCTCACGCGACAGCTCCGGCGCGGGTGTAGTCGTGGAGATAACCGTGATAACCACAAGAAAACCGCACGGCTCTATGAGGTTTTCTCGATGCAGGAAAGTACTGCAAAATAAGGAGATAGAGAGAGAAGAGAGAGATTTCATCATATATCACATACACCCCCGCGCACGCGCGTATTGGACGCCCGCGCGTGTGTACGCGAGGGGGATGCGGCTTTCTCGTGAGGTTTTCTCCTGCGGAATCGCAGCCCGCATCCCAATCCCATTTACGGAAAGGAATCCAATGACGCTGCCATCATGCTTCGATTGCCAGTTCTTTACCACGCTCGACGACGACACTCCGGCCGCCGACCTGATGCCACCCGACCGGGAGAGGTGCCTACAAGGCCTTTGCAGGCGAAACCCGCCTGCTGTCGGCCGCTTTCGCGGTGAGGATGAATCCCTCCCATACGACTACGGCCAATGGCCGCTGGTGTTGTCCTGCGATTGGTGTGGTTCATTCAGGCCGTGGCGCATCGTGCCGCGTACCACAACAACGCCCCCGGTTGGCCCACAAGGCGTCACGGACGACGACGTGGCCAATCACACCGAGCGGCGTGCCACATCGCGACGGCGCGAATATGCCACTCTGGCAGGCGAATAGGTACTCCGCCGCCAGCGCCTCGGAAGATGGCGGCGGGAACAGTCACCAGCATAAACAGAGTTTGTTTTGCGTTGCATAATTTCTGCTGTAACGCGCAAACGAGGACACGGACGTCGTGTTAACCCGCGAAATGATCCTGGCCGCGTGCTGGCGGCGATGCGGTGATCATCGCGGCTGCTACCGCCGGGCGTGCGTCGTGTGCTGCGTGGCATTCTTCGTCAGCCGTCCCGAGGCCCGATATTGCCGCCCGGCTTGCCGCCAGAAAGCCTACCGCTGGCGGGTGCGGAAGCGTCGCGAAATGGACTTGATGACGGCACGAAAAGCTGGCTCAGTGAGCGCGTGTTGACACCGTTCCACCAGCATGAAAGGAAGGCGCATGATCAAAACGGCAACCGACCTGATCCCCGCTGTGGCGTACCTGCGCCGCAGCACCGACAAGCAGGAGCAAAGCCTCGGCGACCAGCGGCTGGAAGTTGTCCGTTTCGCCGAGGAAAACGGCTACCAGATCATCCGTGAGTACGTGGACGACGCCATCACCGGCACGTCCGCCAACGGACGGCGTGGGTTTCTGCAGATGATCAAGGATGCCCAGGCCAGGCAATTCAAAGCGGTCATCGTCTGGAACAGCGACCGTTTTTCGCGCGGCGATGTTACCGAGACCGAACACTATCGCTACCTGCTGCGCGAAGCGGGCGTGACCGTACTGTCGGTAACCGAAGATTACCTGCATCGGGAAAGTTTCGACGGGGACATCCTGCGCACGGTCAAGCAGTTTCAGAATCGCCAATTCTCCATTTCGCTGTCGCAGAACACGCTGCGTGGGCAGGTGTCCGCGGTGCAGGCCGAGTCCGACCCCGGCCGCCCGTGTCCGTACGGCTACGACCGCGAGATTGTCGGGCCGGACGGGGCGTTTCTTTACCGCGTGCGGCACTTTCCCGGGCAGGTGCGAAAGGTGCTGGACAAGGACGGCAACGTCACGGCCGTGTATCGCAAGGGCCAGACGCTCCGCAAGCCCGGTAAGGACTGCAAAGGCCGGCTGGTACTTTCGGAACCCCAGCGCGTACAGACGGTCCGCGACATCTTCGCCTGGTGCCTCGACGGTGTGGGCTTCTTCGGCATCGCCGACCGGCTCAACGCGCGAGGCCTGCCGTCGCCGCGCGGTAATCTCTGGGCGCACACCACGGTCAAAGCCATCATCGAGAACCCAGTCTATCGCGGTGACTTGGTGTGGAACCGCCGCACCGAGAGCAAGTTCTACGCCGTCAAAGGTGGCCGCGTCGACAAGATGAAGCAGCGTGAGGAATCGGGCAAGCCGCGTCTCTTGCCGGAGGAGGACTGGATCGTCATCCGCGACGTGCTGCCCGCCATCGTCTCGCGCGAAGACTGGGACCGGGCGCAGGTGATGGTGATGCGGCGCTGCCAGGTCGTGGGCGGGCTGGGCCAGCAGGCTCGGCTCTGGCTACTGTCCGGTGTGTTGCATTGTGGCTGCTGCGGCAGCCGGTTCTGGGGCGAGGCTAAGAGGAAGGGCGGCAGCACCATTGTCACCAAGTACTACGTCTGTTCCGGTCGCAGGCGGCATGGCAAGAGCACTTGCCCCACGCCGCTGCACGTGAAGTCCGAGCCGCTGGAGAAGTTCGCCTTGGAGACGGTAGGTCGATTGATCTTCGCCGACGCCGGCGGCGTTGAGACGGCAGTGGAGAAGTTCGTCGCCTCGGTCACTGGCGGCTCGGCCGCCAAGGCCCAGACCAAGCGGCTCGAACGCGACATCTGGGATCTCGACCAGACGGTTGCCTCGCTGACCGAAAACCTCGACCCGGCCAACCTGGCGCTGCTCAACAGCAAGCTCACGCAGCTTCGCAGACGACGTGAGCACTTGGAGGCGGAACTGCGGAACCTCCGCCTGGAGACCGGCGGCACCGACGAGGAAGAGATTCGCAGGTGGGCGCGGAAGCGGATCGCTATGTTTGCCGAGACGATGGACGGCCGGCGGGACTTCCAGGCTCGCCAGATCGTGGCGACCTACATCGAGAAGATCATCGTCACACCCGAAACCCGCGAAGGTGAAATCCACCTGAACCCTTTGGCCTATGGCGAGCTGGACCTGGCGACGCTGAGGCGGAACGGTGTGCGTGCCTGCGACGAGCCGGAAGACGAGCGGATCGCCTGCCCGGACGAGGCGTCCAACGATGCGCCGAGCGTAAACGAAAACGCCACCGGCAGTTACGCCGGTGGCGGTGACGTTGTAATAGCGGGGGCTGGATTCGAACCAGCGACCTCCGGGTTATGAGCCCGACGAGCTACCAGACTGCTCTACCCCGCAATCTGTTGAAACGGCAAGTATAGCGGTACGCATCTACTCTCACAAATGACCTGGTCAGTCGCGATATGTTCTGCTGCGATCGGACTACGATGCTCGGGAAAAGGTCTGACTTCTGTCGCGGCGATCTGGCTGGGGAAACGTTGCATGGCTGCACGGCAGGCCTGCGGACAAGCCCATACGGACTGGCGATCCTGTCAGGTGGTCGACGGGTCGCCTGTCAGCCTGACAGTCATCCGGCAAAACTCTGCAAAAAGGAATAATCATAAGTCATTAAATACAAGCGCCTTAGCGACAGCAAGGCCTGCCATCCCATCTCCTCTACGCGGCACCCGCTTTGCCACAACCCTGCTACGCGATGATTCACCGGCTGGTCGACTGACCTGCTTGCTTCCTTAACTAAGGAGAGACCGCACATGGCTGTGAAGGAACTGACTTTCGAAACCGATGCTCGCAAAAAACTTCTGGCGGGCGTCGAAAAACTGACCGCCGCGGTCAAGAGCACCCTCGGGCCGCGCGGACGCAATGCTGTGCTCGACAAGAGCTGGGGCGGACCCAACGTCACCAAGGACGGCGTCAGCGTCGCTGAAGAAATCGAATTGGTCGACAAGGTCGAGAACATGGGCGCCCAGCTCGTCAAAGAAGCTGCCTCCCAGACTTCCGACAAGGCAGGCGACGGCACCACCACTTCCACCGTGCTGGCTGAAGCGCTGGTGCGGCAGGGTCTGCGGCAGATCACGGCCGGCGTTGACGCCAATGCGTTGGCCCGCGGCATGAAGCTGGCGGTCGCTTCCGTCAGCGAATCGATCAAATCGCTGTCCAAGCCGGTGCGCGATCGCAAGGACATTCAGTCCGTCGCCACCATCAGCGCCAACAACGATCCCGAGATCGGCAAGATCATGGCGGAGGCCTTCGACAAGGTCGGCAAGGACGGCGTCATCACCGTCGAAGAAGGCAAATCGCTGGACACCACCGTCGATGTGGTCGAAGGCATGCAATTCGATCGTGGTTACCTTTCGCCCAACTTCGTGACCAATGCAGACACCATGGAAGTCGAGTTCGACAAGGCCCTGGTGCTGGTTTACGAGGACAAGATCTCCAGTGTGCAGAAGTTGCTGCCGCTGCTGGAGAAGGTGCAGCAGGCCCGCAAGCCGCTGCTGATCATCGCGGAAGATGTCGAAGGCGAAGCGCTGGCTGCCTTGGTCATCAACAAACTGCGCGGCGTGCTGAACGTCTGTGCGGTTAAGGCCCCCGGTTACGGCGATCGCCGCAAGGCCATGCTCTCGGACATCGCGGTGCTTACCGGCGGGGAAGCGATCATGAAAGACCTGGGCATCGAACTCGATAAGGTTGAACTCGCCCAGCTCGGCATGGCCAAGCGCATCACCATCGACAACGAAAACACCACCATCATCGAGGGCGCGGGCTCTTCCAAGGACATCCAGGCCCGCATCGCCCAGATCCGCAACGAAATCGAAATCACCACCAGCGACTACGACCGCGAGAAGCTGCAGGAACGTCTGGCCAAGCTGGCCGGCGGCGTGGCCCAGATCAACGTCGGCGCGGCTTCCGAAGCGGAGTTGAAACAGAAAAAGGCCATGGTCGAAGACGCGCTGCACGCCACCCGCGCGGCAGTGGAAGAAGGCATCGTTCCGGGCGGCGGCGTCAGCTTCCTGCGGGCCATCGCCAAGCTGGACAGCATCAAAACCGCCAACGAAGACGAAGCGGCCGGCGTCGCCATTGTGCGCCGATCGCTGGAAGTGCCGCTGATGACCATCGCGGATAATGCCGGCGAGCGCGGCAGCGTCGTGGTGCGCAAGGTCGCGGAAGGCAAAGGCAGCTTCGGCTTCAATGCCCTGACGCTCGAATACGGCGACCTGCTCGATCAGGGCGTCATCACCCCCGCCAAGGTCGATCGCACCGCACTCGAGAATGCAGCCAGCGTCGCCACGTTGATGCTGACCTGCGATGCGGTAGTCACCGAAGCGCCCAAGGATGAAGACGAACATGCCGGCCCTGGCGGTGGCATGGGCGGTATGGGCGGCGGCATGGGTGGTATGGGCGGCATGGGCGGCATGCCCGGGATGATGTGATCGTGCTGCGTTCGCTTCGAACTTTTTTCTCAACTTACTCACAACCTCATTCGGAGAGATACACATGGCCAGCGCCAGCAAGAGCAAGACTTCGATCAAGCCCCTCGACGACCGCGTTCTGATCAAGCCGCAGGAAGCGGAATCCAAAACCTCGTCCGGCATCTATCTGCCCGAGTCAGCCAAGGAGAAGCCGGTGATGGGCAAGGTCATCGCCGTCGGCCCGGGCAAGGTCAACGACGACGGGTCGCGCACCGCATTGTCGGTCAAGAAGGGCGACACCGTGATTTACGGCAAGTATGCCGGCACCGAAGTCGACATCGACGGCGAGAAGCACATGATCATGCGCGAGAGCGAACTGCTCGGCGTCGTTGACTGAATTCACCACGAAGCGACGCGACTTGTCGCGTTGTGTTTTTGAATAAGGGAGCAGCCTCCAATGGCCAGCAAACAGATGATCTACGGCAGCGCGGCCCAGCAGGAATTGAGCAAGGGCCTCAAGCAGCTCGCCGATGCAGTCCGCATCACCATGGGCCCGACCGGCCGCAACGTCGTGCTTCAGAAATCCTTCGGCGGACCCGCGGTGACCAAGGACGGCGTCACCGTCGCCAAGGAAGTCGAAATTCCCGAGCCTTTCCAGAACATGGGCGCCAAGATGGTCGTCGAGGTCGCCAAGAAGACCTCCGACAAGGCCGGCGACGGCACCACCACCGCCACCGTGCTCGCCGAGGCCATCTTCAGCGAAGGTCTGCGCTACACCGCCAGCGGCGCCAACCCCGTCGCCATTCAGCGCGGCATCCTCGCGGCTGCTGAAGTCGCCTCCACTGCTATCAAGGAATCCGCCACCAAGTGCAAGGGAAAGGATGACCTGGAGAAAGTCGCCACCATCAGCGCCAACGGCGACACCGAGATCGGCCAACTGATCGCCCAGGCCATCGACAAGGTCGGCAAGGATGGCGTCGTCGAGGTCGAAGAAGGCAAAGCCGCTGAAACCACGCTCGATTACGTCGAAGGCATGCAGTTCGACAAGGGCTATCTGTCGCCCTACTTCATGACTGATGCTGCCACGCAGGAGTGTGTGCTGGAAGATGCGCTGATCCTCATCCACGAAAAGAAGATCAGTAATCTGCCCGATCTGCTGCCGTTGCTGAACAAGATCGCCTCCAGCGGTCAGCCCCTGCTGATCATTGCTGAGGAGGTCGAGAACGAAGCGTTGGCGGCCCTGGTGGTCAACCGTCTGCGCGGCGTGCTGAAGATCTGTGCGGTCAAGGCCCCCGGCTTCGGCGACCGTCGCAAGGCCATGCTCGGCGACATCGCTGCCCTCACCGGCGGCGAGTTCATCTCCGAGGACAAGGGCACTACGCTCGAGCAGATCGAGCTGAGCCAACTCGGCAAGGCCAAGAGGATCGTCGTCGACAAGGACAACACCACCATCATCGAAGGTGGCGGCAAGAAGAAGGACATCACCGCCCGCTGCGAGCAGATCCGCACCCAGATCGAAAAAACCACCAGCGACTATGACCGCGAGAAGTTGCAGGAGCGTTTGGCCAAGCTTACCGGCGGCGTGGCGATCATCCACGTCGGTGCTGCCACCGAGACAGCCATGAAGGAGCGCAAAGATCGCGTGGACGACGCCCTGCACGCCACCAAGGCTGCGGCGGCTGAAGGTTACGTGCCCGGCGGCGGTGTCGCCCTGTTGCGTTCGGCTCCCGCTGTGGCTGCCGCCCGCGCCAAGGCCAATGGCGATGAAAAGATCGGCTACGACATCATCGCGGCCGCCCTCGAAGTGCCCCTGCGCCAGATCGTGCAGAATGCCGGCTCCGACGGCCACGTCATCGCTGACAAGGTCCGCGAAGGCAAAGGTAACTTCGGTTACGATGCCTCCAAGGGCGAGTTCACCGACCTGGTCAAGGCTGGCATCATCGACCCGGCCCTGGTTGCCCGCACCGCTCTGATCAATGCCGCCTCCGTGGCCGGCCTGATGCTCACCACCAACGTGCTGGTGACCGAGCTGAAGGACAACGACCTGGAAAACCTGGTCCCCGGCGCGGTGGCCTGATTTCTCAAAGAACATGCGCAGCCGATCGAAAGGTCCGCTGCGCAATTGACCGGCGGGTATCGGGTTTCGGGTATCGGGTTTCGTAAGACCATCCCCGAGACCCGATACCCGAACCCCGATACCCGACCATCATGGCCACCACGCGCGACTACTACGAGATCCTCTCCGTCGAGCGCAACGCCTCCGACGAGCAGATCAAGCGCGCTTATCGCAAGCTGGCCATGAAGTACCATCCTGATCGCAACCCCGGCAACGCCGAGGCTGAGGCCAGTTTCAAGGAAGCTGCCGAGGCCTACGAGGTGCTCAGCGATCCGCAGAAGCGGCAGCGCTACGATCAGTTCGGCCACGCCGGGCTGCGCGGCCAGACGGGCCACGACTTCGGCTCCATGGATGTCGGCGACATCTTCTCGATGTTCGAAGACATCTTCGGCAGCGGCTTCGGCGGAGGCGGCTTTAGCCGCCGTGGCGCTTCGCGTGCCCAGCGCGGCTACTCCCTCGAAACCGAAATCGAAATCACACTCGAAGACGTCGCGGCCGGCTGCGAACGCGATGTGACGTTTACCCGGCAGGACACCTGTGAAACCTGTGGCGGCCGCGGCCTGAAAAAAGGCGCAGAACCGGCCACCTGCATGGCGTGCGGCGGGGCCGGCCAGGTCGCACAGTCCGGACTCGGCGGTATGTTCCGCATGGTCACCACCTGTCCACACTGCGGCGGGTCCGGCCGATCCATCCGCGAGGCTGATCGCTGCACCGACTGCCGCGGCACCGGCCGCAAGCCCAAGCAGCGCACGCTCTCGGTCAAGATTCCCCCCGGCATCCACGACGGCCAAGCCATCCGCGTCTCCGGCGAAGGTGAACCCGGCATCCAGGGCGGTCCGCGCGGCGATCTGCACGTGATCGTGCGCGTGGCCGATCACGATCTGTTCCTGCGCGACGGCGACGACCTGGTGCTGCGCATGCCCGTCAGCTTCACCCAGGCCGCCCTCGGCGCGACCGTCAACGTGGCCACACTCGACGGCGAACAGGAACTGACCATCAAGCGCGGCAGCCAGCATGGTGATCTGATCCGCCAGTCCGGGCGCGGTCTGCCCAACCTGCGATCAGGTCGCCGCGGCGACCTGATTGTGCAACTGATCATTGAAATCCCTCGCAAACTCAGCAGCAAACAGCAGACGCTGCTGCGCGAGTTTGCAGAGACCGAAGACCGCAGCGTCAACCCGGAAAGCCACAGCTTCTGGGATCGCATCAAAAAGTATCTGGGGGCTGACGAAAAGCAAGCGAGGTGACCAGGATGAGTGAAACCGACCCCATCGATGAATCCGCCCCGCAGCAGCAGCCCGAGCCGACCGACGAACCTGTTGAGGTTGAGGCTGAGCTGGCCCAATTGCGCCAGCAGCGCGACGACTTTGAAGCTCGTTACCAGCAATCCATGGCTGACTATCAGAACCTGGCCCGCCGCAGCCGCCTCAACGAACAGGTCGCCCGCGAGCAGACCGTGCTGGAGATGGCCCGCCAACTGGTGACCGTGCTGGACCACTTCGATCACGCCCTGGCGGTGGACGTGGAAAAGACCGCGGCCGGGGACGTGCTGCGCGGCGTGGCCATCGTTCGCGATGAACTGCTGCGCGTGCTGGCCCAGTTCGGCGTCGAGCGCCTCGACGTGGAATCCGGCACGGAGTTCGACCCCAACAAGCACGAAGCCATGATGCGCCAGCCGCACGGTGAACTGACGACCAATCAGGTTATCCAGCAGTTGCAGCCCGGCTACATGCTGGCGGAAAAAACCCTGCGCCCGGCCAAAGTTTCTGTGGCAGAATGAAATTCGATCCGAGTGATTGATCATGCCTACCTACGATTATCTCTGTGACGCCTGCGGCCATCAGTTTGATGAGTTTCAGTCCATCGTCGCCAAACCACTGCGCAAGTGTCCCGAGTGCGGCAAGAGCAAGCTGCGCCGCCTGATCGGCACCGGGGCCGGCGTCATCTTCAAGGGATCGGGCTTCTACCAGACCGACTACCGATCCGACAACTATCAGAAAGCTGCCAAAGCGGAAAAAGAATCCGCAACTCCCAAGTCCGACAGCGGCAGCACGGACAAATCCTCAACCTCTGCAACCTCCGACACATCCAAGCCCAAGGCTGAGAGCAAGCCCAAAGCCAGCGACAAGCCCAAGGGCGGAAAGAACAAGGATTGAACCGCAGAGACGCAGAGAACGCAGAGAAGAAACACTTGAAGACGGAAACCGCAGATTGCGCAGATTCAGAAGTCTTTAATCTGTGTCATCTGCGTAATCTGTGGTTAATTCTCTTCTCGACTCTTGTAATGATGCCTTCCTCTGCGTCCTCTGCGTCTCTGCGGTTCAATCCCTCTTGTCCGGACTACAGCAGCCGGTTATGCTCGCCGGGATGAAAAATATCCCGCAATATCGCACGGTGATCCAACGCCTGGTCCTGATGGTGACCTTGAGTCTGTCGATCGCGCAAGTCTCATCTGCACAATCACTTGGAATCGCCAGCGGCAAACCCCTGCCGGCAGGTGACGGTGTCGATCAACTGTTCTCGCCCAATGCTTATCGCGGTTACCCGCTGGGGGCGGCCAAGGTCACCGGCGGACAGCGGCCCGACATTTTCCTGACCGCGCCCAACGGCATCGAACGCGGCTTCTACATCTGCCGCTACCTGCGCGATGACGAACACGGCGAGCCGGTCTTCGCAGCGCCGGTGTCCATCACTCATCCGTTCGGTGACAGGAATCCGCCGGCTGGAACCGTTTACCAGGATGATCAGGGCCGCGTCCATGGATTCTGGCTCAGCAAGGGCAAGCTCACGCACAGCCTCTTTGATGCAACCGCCCGCACGTTCAAGGAAACCGCTTCGCTTGATATCCCCAAGCTTCCCAACAGTGCCAGCCCAGTCGCCATTCATCCTCACGACGGCCGCATCGACATCATCTACGCCGTCAGCGACGGCACGTCCTATCGACCGGAGGGCGATGACAGCAGCACCGACTACGTGCTCTACGACGGCACCGGCGCTTTTCGCGGCGGCTGGCCCTACATCGGGCTCTATCGCTTCATCGTCGATGACAAACTGCAGAACGTGATCTCACCGCCCGCGCTGTTCAGTCAGAGCAAGAGCGAAATCCTCTCCGGATCGCAGGGCATGGATCACATCAGCTATCCGCAGAAAAATCTCAGCGGTTACATCGCCGGCTCGCGCCTCGGTGAGATCTATCTGTTCCCTCAGGCCAACGATGCCGCCTCCATGCTGTCAGCGCGCATCGCCATCACCGATCCTGACGGCAACACGCTGCGCCACCCGATCAGCGACGGAGCGGCCATCGTTTATCCCAACGCTAGCGGCCAAGCGGTCGATCTGATCGTCGGGGGCGAAGGTGGTCTGTTCTACTATCGCTTCACCGGCAAGTTCACCGACGACGGCCGACCGATGTACGAGCGGCCGGTGCCGGTGCTGGAAGCCGGCGGCAACCTGTTCACTGGCACGCTGCCCGTGCCCACCGTGGCGGACTTCGACGGCGACGGGGCAGCGGACATTCTGTGCGGGAATTCCGCGGGTTTTGTGCTGTTTTTCAAGAACCTCGGCAGCAACGCGCAGCCGCGCTTCGGGCGCGGCACGCCCCTGCAGGCGGCCGGTGAACCCATCTACATTCAACCCGGCTATCGCGGCATCCAGGGCCCCTTCGAAGCACGCTGGGGTTACACCTGCCCCACCGCTGCCGACTGGAACGGTGACGGCACGATCGACCTGGTCCTCGGCGACACCACCGGCAACGTCAACATCTACATCAACCGCGGCACACCCACCGAGCCGAAGCTCGAAGCGGCGCATCCGATCTACAAGGACGGCCTGGAACTGCACGGCACCTGGCGCGTCAAGCCCGGCGTTGCCCAGCTCGACGGCCGCATGGCACTGTTCATCCTCGACGATGACAACGCCCTGCACCTCTACTGGCGCATCGATGACTACAACGTCGCCGACGGCGGCAAGCTGCACATGCAAGACGGCAGCGACATCACCGCGCATCCCGGCGGCGAAGATGCCCGTCCCGGCAACCGCGGCCGAAGCAAAATTGAAGCGGTCGATTGGGATGGCGACGGCAAAGTCGATCTGCTGATGGGCGGCGCCAAGCGCAACAGCGTGCCCGATCCCGATACCGGTCAGCCGTGGCTGCGCTATCGCACGATCAATGCCTGTCTGCAGACGGTGTTCCTGCGCAACGTGGGCAGCAACGCGCAGCCCGTGTACGAGCGGCCGAAGGTGATGCAGATCCGCGGCCAGGACCTGACCTTCGGCGCCCACTCGCAGTCACCGGCCGTGTGCCCCTTCGGCGATACTTCCGGGGGCCCGAGCCTGATCTACGGCATGGAGTCCGGGCACCTGTACTTCTTCGCTCACCGCGATGTGAACTTCGTGGAGTAAACAGCAGCACCGCCTGAGATTGCAACAAAAGGGAATTACGGCGAGGTTTCGCCTTCCGCCAGCGCTGCGTCGATCTCGGCTTCCAGTGTCTGTTCGGCGTTGGGATCGAAACCCACGTGCACGTGCAGCACTTTGCCGTCAGCGATGACGACGGTCTGCGGGATGCCCTGAACACCGTAGGCGATGGAGATCGCGTTGTCCTGGTCCATGAGGATGGGCATGGTGAAGCCCTGATCCTTCCAGAAGGCGTTGGCATCCTGTGGTGTTTCGCCGACGTTCACGGTGTAAACCGCAACGGATTTGTTGTTTTCCTCGGCCCAGTCGCTGACCGCCTGAATGTGCGGCAAGGCCATGCGGCAGGGACCACACCAGGTCGCCCAGAAGTCCAGCACCACCACCTTGGCGGTTTCATCCGCGAGTTTGTAGGGCTGACCCATCGAGGTGACGGTTTCGATCGGCGGCGCGTTCTGGCCTTCCAGACTGTTTTCGGGCATGGACTGGCCGCCCCCGCCGGCCTGCGTCATTTCCTGCAAGGTGGCATAGGCCTGGTCACTGCCCGCTTCGAACGCCAGAGCCTGCGGGTCGATCGGCTGATTGTGTTTTTCGATCTGGTAGTCGTAGGTGAGCGTCACCGATTCACCGGGCGCACCCTGACCCTGCATGTCGATGTCCACCACGGCTTTCTGGATCAGGTGCGACTGCGGATCGACGTGCAAGGTCATCACGCCCATCGGCAGGTCCACGTTCAGTGTGTCGGGCGCATCGCCTGCGCGCAGCGAATCGAGCATGCCGGCCGGATCGTCACCGACCAGCAGGATGACATCCACCATGGGCGGATCGAGTGCAGGCGGCAGGGCCTGGGCGATGGACGCCAGTGTGATGGGATCAGACACCTCGGTGTCCAGGTAGCGACTGGGAAGTTGATCACTGCGCATCTTCAGGCGGCCGCCCTCAACCACCACCCGCATGTCGGGCTTGTCCAGAACCAATGCCTGCCCACTGCGATCGAAAACGACGTAGACATCGAACTGCTGCGTGCTGGTGATGCGCGGCTGCTTCTGCGTGAGGGTGAACTGCACGTCGGCCTGGTATTGCTGCGTGTCGGTGTAGGCCTGACGCACCTGCTGGCTCAGGTCCGATGGCTGTGCGGCCTGCTCCTGGCCCCGGGCTGTCGCCACGCTCAGGCATGCGATCGCCAGTACCGGTAGAGGGATCCATTTCAACATGACGATCTCCTGAAACTGGGTGCTGTCCATGTCAACCAGCCAGCCATCCTAGCGGGTCTATTGCCCACGGGCGCGTTTGCAGCCCGCCGCCCCGCCCACTAAGATCGCCGCCCCACGCTTTTTATTTCACGATTTCCCCAAAAGAGGCCTGTAAACATGCTCATCGAACCCCATGGCGGCACGCTCGTCAACCGCTTCGCAGCCGATCCCGAACAGCTCAAGCAGCAACTTCAAACCCTTCCGGGGGTGCCGGTGAGTGCGGCCGACCTTTCCACCGTTTATCGCATCGCCGACGGCACGCTCAGCCCGCTCGAAGGCCCGATGAACCAGGATGAATACGAGCACGTGCTGGACACGCACACCATCAGCCGCAACGGTAAAACTCTGGCGTGGGCGATTCCGCTGGCGTTCCCGGTCACCGCAGCACTGGCGGGCAAACTGGCGGCGGGACAGAAGGTCGCTCTGACCAACCCGGCCGGCGAGCCGGTGGCGCTGCTGGAAGTTGAGTCGGTGTTCGCCTGGGACAAGCCGCGCTATCTCAAGAGCGTCTACCTGACCGAGCGCACCGATCACCCGGGCGCGGACATGGTGCTCAAGAACGATGCCGACAAGTCGCACCTGGTCGGCGGCAAGCTGACTGTGCTGCCGCAGCCGAAGAACCCGCACTTTGGCCAGTACGTGCTCAAGCCGGTGGAAGTCCGCAAGCTGCTCGAGAGCAAGGGCTGGGATGCGGCCGTCGCTTTCCAGACGCGCAACCCGCTGCACCGTGCCCACGAATACGCCCTGCTCTACGGCCTGGAAGTGCTGCTGGGCCAAGGCAAAAACGCCGGCGCGGTGCTCAACCCGCTGGTCGGCGAAACCAAGGGCGACGACGTCAGCGCCCAAATCCGCATGCAGACCTACGAGAAGCTCATCGAGTCCGGTGAGTTCGGCGAAGGGGACAAGAATGCAGATCTGTGGGCCAAGGTCGGCGGCAAGATCAACGACCGCGTGCTGCTGCTGGGCCTGGACATCAAGATGTTCTACGGC
>CAYYGM010000106.1:0-15443 GCA_964471555.1 uncultured Phycisphaeraceae bacterium | reverse complement strand
GGTGTTCTCGTTGAAGAACAATTCGTTCTGAATGCCCGCGAAGCCGGGGTTCATGGAACGCTTGATGACGAACACGGTGCGAGACTTGTCCACGTCGAGGATGGGCATGCCGTAGATCGGGCTCGACTCATCGTGACGGGCGGCAGGATTCACCACGTCGTTGGCGCCGATGACCAGGGCCACGTCGGTCTGCTCGAACTCGGGGTTGATCTGGTCGAGATCGAGCAACTGGTCGTAGGGCACGCCGGCCTCGGCCAGCAGCATGTGCCCGGGCATACGACCGGCCACGGGATGGATGGCGTACTTGACGGCGATGCCGCGCTTGTCCAGTTCCTGGGCCAGTTCCTTGACCGCGTGCTGAGCCTGGGCGACGGCCATGCCGTAACCGGGGACGATGACCACCTGCTGGGCGGCATCGAAGACGATGGCAGCATCTTCCACGGTGGAGCTTTTCGCTTCGCCGGTGATCTGCTTGCCGCCGGTGACCGCGCCGCCGACGCCGCCGAACAGCACGTTCATCAGCGAGCGGTTCATGGCCTTGCACATGATGCTGGTGAGGATGATGCCCGAAGCGCCGACCAGGGAGCCGGTGATGATCAGCACGCTGTTGGAGAGCACGAAGCCGGCCATGGCCGCGGCGATGCCGGAATAGCTGTTCATCAGGGCGATGACCACGGGCATGTCCGCGCCACCGATGCCGATGACCAGCAGCACGCCCAGGATCAGCGAGAGCACGGCAATGACGATGGGAATCCAGACCCATGTCGGCTCGGCGATCATCAGGCCGCTGAGGGCCAGGCCGGCCAGGATCAGTGCGGTGATCAGTGCCTTGCCGCCGGCGAACTGCACGGGTTTATCGGGGGCCCACTTGGTGCCCTGGAGTTTGCCGTAGGCGATCATCGATCCGGTGAAGGTCAGGCCGCCGACGAAGATGGTCAGACCGATGGCCAGGATCGAGTCCCAGGTAATGGTGTCGATCAGGCGGAGGGCGGGATTTTCAAAATCGTGTCGGGTGAAGTCGTGGGTGTACTCGCCGAGGGCGACCAGCAGCGAGGCGATGCCGCCGAAGCCGTTGAAGATGGCGACCATCTGCGGCATGCCGGTCATCTGCACCTTGGTGGCCATCAGGTAACCGATGACCGCTCCGATGACCAGGGCGGCGCCGACCCAGACGAGGCTGATGACGTTGCTGGTGCCTTCGCCGGCGTGGTGGTTGAGATAGAAGAAGGTGGCGATGACCGCCAGGAGCATGCCGACGGAGGAAACGAGGTTGCCCTTCTTGGCGGTGGGCACCTTGGCCAGCATCTTGAGGCCGAAGATGAACAGAATCGCGGCCAGCAGATAGACGAGGTTGAGAGCGTCGGTGATTGCGAATGCGAGCGTGGGCATGGCTGGAAGTCCAGGAAAATTCGAATGACGAAATTCGAATGACGAATCAATGACGAATGTCCGAATGATCCATGACGAAAATTCCGGTTTTCGTCATTCGAATTTCGTCATTCGTCATTCACTTACTCTTGTCCTTGATGAACATGTTGAGCATGCGGTTGGTCACGACGTAGCCGCCGACGACGTTGATGGTGGCGAAGATGATGGCCAAAAAGCCGAGGATCACGCCGAACTCACCAAAGCTGTCGCTGAACGAGCAGAGCAGGGCGCCGACGATGGTGATGCCGCTGATGGCGTTGGAGCCGGACATCAACGGCGTGTGCAGCGTGGCGGGCACCTTGGTGATGACTTCGAAGCCGATGAAGATCGCCAGCACGAAGATGATCAGGGAGGTTACGAAATCCATGGGGGGACTCCAATGAGTGATTGCTTGATTGCCTGAATGCTTGAATGGGTGATTGAAAACAATTCACTCAATCAAGCAATCATCAATTCCTCAAATTTCTTTTCTCACTTGCCCATCGTGGGTGATGACCGCACCGTTCTGCACTTCGTCTTCCAGGTTGATCTTGATCGCATTCTCGACGATCAGTTCCTTGAGCAGGTTGGCCATGTTGTTGGCGTAGGCCTGCGAAGCGTGGGTGGGCACCAGCGAGGGCAGATTGAGGGTGCCCACGATGGTGACGCCGTTGTCGGTCCGGGTCACTTCGCCGGGCTTGGTCAGTTCGCAGTTGCCGCGGCCGTGCTCGGGGGCGGCGGCCATATCGACGACCACGCTGCCGCTGGACATTTTGGCCACCACGTCGGCGGGCACCAGCATGGGCGGCGCTTTGCCGAAGATGGCCGCGGTGGTCACCACCACGTCGGCGCCGGTGATGTGCTTGGCCATCAGCTCGGTCTGCTTCTTCTGCTGTTCAGCGGACTGTTCCTTGGCATAGCCGCCGGCCGTCTCCGCGTCGGCGGTGTCCATCGGCAACTCCACGAAGCGAGCGCCCAGCGACTGGACCTGCTCCTTGGTGGCCGGACGCACGTCGTAAGCTTCGACGATGGCGCCCAGGCGCTTGGCGGTGGCGATGGCCTGCAAGCCCGCGACGCCGACGCCGATGATGAACACGCGGGCCGGGGCGAGTGTGCCGGCGGCGGTGATCATCATGGGGAACATCTTGGCGCAGTGCTCAGCGCCCATGACCACGGCCTTGTAGCCGGCAATGTTGGCCTGGCTGGACAGCACGTCCATCGACTGGGCGCGGCTGATGCGGGGAATGAATTCCATGGAGATGGCGGTGATCTTGCGCTCGGCGAGCCTGGCCATCAGGTCTTTGTTGAGCGTGGGCTGCAACATGCCGATGACCACCGCGCCGCTCTTGAGCCGATCGGCCTGCTCCGGCGTCGGACGGTGCAGCATGAGCACGACGTCGGCGTCGTTCCAGCCTGCGCCCGCGGCGTCGATCTCCGCGCCGACCTCGGTGAAACCTTGATCGGGGAAATGGGCGGCCGCGCCGGCACCGGCTTCCACGGCCACCTGGGCGCCGGCTTTGACCAGCTTCTTGACCACCGCCGGGATCATCGCCACACGGGTTTCGCCCCCAGCGGTTTCCTTGGGAATAAATAGCTTCATCGGTCCTTGGCCCTCAAGTGGAGCGGGGCAATTTAGCGTATTTGCCACGACTTGTCACATGCGGCAGGCCCCATCCCAGACGGGTATCATGAACCCTATGCTGCGAAAAACACTGGAAATCCGCACCCAGAACCGTGACCAGATGCTCGACCTGACCGACCGCGTCCGACAGGTCATCCGCGAGGCTGACGTACAGTCCGGCACCGTCATGGTTTACGTCCCCCACACCACCGCCGGCGTCACCATCAACGAAAATGCCGACCCCGACGTGGTCCACGACATGCTCACCCAGCTCGACCAGATGGTCCCCTGGCGACAGCCCTTCTACCAGCACGGCGAGGGCAACAGCGCCAGCCACGTCAAAGCCACCATGACCGGCTCCAGCGTCACCGTGCTGATCGACGCCGGCCACCTGGTCCTGGGCACCTGGCAGGGCATCTGGTTCTGCGAATTCGACGGCCCCCGCACGCGGCAGGTCCACGTGGCGGTGTTCGCTGCATAGAGCGGCTTCATCATTGTTCGCAGCTGAAGCCCCGCATGTACATGCGGGGCTCCGGGCATGCACGAACAAAGAACGTTCGTGTTCGACAGGATCGACGGGATGCAAACAAAGCAAAACCGCAGCGTGATCAACTAATCCTGTTGATCCGTGTGATCCTGTAAATCCTGTCAAAAATCGAAGAAGAGAAAAACCTGAATCAGCGCTTGGAGAACTGGAAGCGCCGACGAGCGCCGGCCTGGCCGTACTTCTTACGCTCGACCTCGCGCGGATCGCGGGTCAGGTAGCCTTCGCTGCGCAGCTTCGGTTCGAGCGAGGGATCGTAACCCTTGAGGGCACGGGCCACGCCCAGCAGGATGGCGTCGGCCTGGCCGGTGATCCCGCCGCCGTTGACGCGGGCGATCACATCGAGCTTGCCTTTGGTGCTGGTGGCTTCGAGCGGCTTGTAGCAGGCGGCCCGATGCTGCGGCTCGCTGAAGAACTGCTCGACGGTGCGGCCGTTGACCATGAACTTGCCCTCGCCGGGCTTGATGCGGACGCGGGCGATGGCGGTCTTGCGCCGGCCGGTGCCGCCGAAGTAGCCGCCCTTGTCGGGCTTGGCGGGCTGGGCCTGGGGCTTGGTCTGGGCCTGCTCGCCGGTGATCGCGGCGGCCGCTGCACTGTCGAGGATGGTGGTGGTGCTGGTCATGGTAAATCGTGGTCAGTCAGCCCGCGGCGTTATGCGGCGGACGGGTCCAGGGTCGTGGGGTTCTGGGCGCTGTGCGGATGCTCGGGGCCGGCGTAAACTTTCAGCTTCTTGATCTGGGCGTCGGCCAGCTTGTTCTTGGGCATCATCCGCCGCACCGCCTGCTCCAGCAGCAGTTCGGGCTTGTCGATCAGCATCTGGCCGTAGCTGGTCAGCTTGAGGCCCGAGGGGTGGCCGGAGAAGGTCTTGTAGAACTTCTGGTTGGCCTTGTCACCGGTGAGGCGGATCTGGGCGGCATTGGTCACCACCACGAAATCGCCCACATCGCAGTGCGGGGTGTAGGTCGGCTTGTGCTTGCCCATCAGCAGCGTCGCCAGGCGGACAGCCAGGCGGCCGAGCACCTGATCGGTGGCATCGACGTGCAACCATTGACGGGCGGCGGTCTGAGGATTAGCTAAGGTCGTCTGGCGGTTCATGGCTGGTCCATCCACTTCTGGGCGAGCCGAACAGTGTACCGGCCCCGGACAAGGGGTGTCAAACCCCGGAGTTGCACGGCCCCGGCGGGCTTGGGGATGGGAGTATGACATCCCACTCGGGGCCTGAATAAACTCGAAACCCGAAACCTGAAACTCGAAATAAATCCCAAACTCAAATGCCCAAAACACACCTTGTCGGCGGTTTTTTCATGTTCGAGTTTTGAGTTTATTTCGGATTTCGAGTTTCGGGTTTCGAGTTTTCAGCCCCCCACCCCCTGCCCCGTTCGGCCGGTTGCCGCCGGACCGGGGGGTCGGTACAATGCTTGGCTCGCAAAACAACCGCCTAAGAGGTGCGACATGGCACATAAAAAGGGACAAGGTTCCACCAAGAACGGCCGCGACTCCAATGCCCAGTTCCGCGGCATCAAGCTCTACGGCGGCCAGACCGCCAAGGCCGGCTCGATCATCGTGCGCCAGTGCGGCACCCGTTTCAAGCCCGGCTTCAACGTCAAGCGGGCCAACGACGATTCACTTTTCGCCCTGGCAGAGGGCATCGTCGAGTTCCAGGGCCGCAAGGTCAGCGTGCGGGCTGCTTCCTGAACCGCTGACAGCTTCATAAAACCCCACGTTTTCTCGGGCGGCTGCGCGAAGCCGCAAGCGGTCCCATGATCATCGACCAGGCTCACATTCACGTGCAGTCGGGCAAGGGCGGCGACGGCGCGGTCAGCTTTCGCCGCGAGAAATACATCAACCGTGGCGGACCCGACGGCGGTGACGGTGGCAACGGCGGCTCGGTCATCCTGATCGCCGACCCGCAGGTTGACACGCTGCTGGACTTTGCCGGCCGCCATCACTGGCACGCCCAGGATGGCCAACCCGGGGCCAGCAAGCAATGCCACGGCCGCAACGGCGCGGATCTGGAAATCCATCTGCCACCGGGCACGCTGGTCTATGACGACGCCGGCGGCGAACTGATGGTGGACATGGATGAGCCGGGCAAGCGCTTCACCATTGCCCAGGGCGGCCGGGGCGGCTTTGGCAACGAGCACTTCAAATCCGCCACCCATCAGGTGCCGCGCGAAGCAACCCCCGGTGAACCGAGCCAGGCCTTCGATCTGCGTCTGGAGTTGAAGCTGATCGCCGACGTGGGGCTGATCGGCAAACCCAATGCGGGCAAGAGCACGCTGCTGAGCCGGATCAGCCGGGCCACGCCCAAGATCGCGGATTATCCATTCACCACGCTGGAGCCGAACCTGGGCATCGCGGAACTGCCCGGCAGCCGCCGGATGGTGTTTGCCGACGTGCCGGGGCTGATCGAAGGGGCTTCGGATGGTGCGGGTCTGGGTATGCGATTCCTGCGTCACGTCGAGCGCACGCGGGTGCTGGTGCACCTGCTGGAGGTTCAGCCGCTGGACGGCTCGGACCCGGTGGCGAACTACCAGGCCATCCGCCGGGAGCTGGCATCCTACTCGCCGCTGCTGGCGGAAAAACATGAGATCGTGGCCTTGAGTAAGATGGACCTGCTGCCTGCGGCCGAGGGCGCGGTGATAGTGCAGCGCGTGGCGGCGGATCTGGGACGGCCCGTCATGGCTGTCAGCGCCGCCAGCGGCCAGAAACTGAACGAACTGTTGGAAGCCTGTTGGCGTCTGCTGGGTCCAGATGAGCACACTCAAAGTCAATCTCCTGGCCATCAGCGTGGGTAACACCCGCACCCGGGTGGGCGCGTTCATCGATGGCGTGCTGACGCAGACCGCCACCTTCGTCAACGAAAAACAAAGCCGCATCCTCGAAGCGGTCAAAAGCGGCTTCGAGCAGGTCGGCCGCTGCGATGATGCGGTCGTGCTGATGACTTCGGTCAACCCCGACAAGGCTGATGAACTCGAAGCCCAGATCAGTCAGATCACGCAGCGCCACGTGCGGCGGGTGGAGCGCGACGTGCCGGTGCCCATCGGCCGCCAACTCGATCCGCAGACCATCGTGGGCGAAGACCGTCTGCTCAACGCCGCGGCTGCCTACGACGTGATGCAGCAGGCCTGCGTGATCATCGATGCCGGCACCGCCATCACCATCGACTTCGTGGACGGCGCGGGCACCTTCCACGGCGGGGCCATCGCCCCGGGGGCGCAACTGATGCTCGATGCGCTGCACCAGCACACCGCCCTGCTGCCGCAGGTCGAGTTCGCCCGCCCCCATGAGCCGATCGGGCACAACACGCAGCAGGCCATGCAGTCGGGAACCTTCCACGGGCTGCGCGGCATGGTGCACGAACTGGTCGAGAAATATGCCGAACAGGTCGGCCAGTACCCGATCGTCATCGCCACCGGTGGCGACGCTGACCTGCTGTTCCGCGATGATGAGTTGATCGATCGCGTGGTGCCGGACCTGACGCTGATGGGCCTGGCGGTGACGCTGCGCGTGGCCCGGGAGCAGGCCAAGGAGGCATAAGCGATGTCCACGCCCCAGACACCCGATTCCGCCCTGCGCCTGCTGCGCGTCATCTGGGCCGCCATGCTGCTGGGCATCATGGCCCTGGCTGGACTGGCCATGACCTACGCCGGCGGCCAAGCGGGCGACGCAAGCACTAGCACCGCGGCAGATGCGCCGTCCTATGACATCAGCCGCATCCGCATCGGCCTGCTGATCGGCATGGTGGTTGCCGTCGCGCTGGCGCACGTGATCCGATTGCAGATCTACAAGCGTAACTGGCGCGATTTTGCCATCCTGCCGCGCGGGTACTTTGTCGGCAACCTCATCATGTTCGTCCTGCTGGAAGCGTTCGTCCTGGTGAATCTGGTCATGATGCTGGTGACCCATCAGGCGGCGCCCCTGGCCCTGCCGGCCGCGATCACGCTGATCGTGTTCGTCATCAACTTCCCCACCGGCTCGGTGATGTTCCCCGACCGCCGGCTTTCATGAATCGCCCCGCTCTCATCGTGGCCACCAACGCACTGCCCGGGGCGGTCGCCCTGCTGCAACTGCACGGACCCGGCAGCCGCGACCTCGTGCAGCAACTGACCGGCCGCCGACACTTCGCTGATCATCGCCTGTATCTGCTGCCCTTTGCCGACATCGACGAAGGCCTGGCTGTCTGCCGCGGCGACGACTGGTGCCAGCTCTGCCCGCACGGCGGACCGCGTGTGGTGCGCAAGCTGATCGACAAACTCATCGATCTGGGCGCGACGCTTGACACACAACCCAACCATCGCCGGCTTTATCCCGAAGCGTCCAGCGATCTGGAAGCGGACATGCTGGCCGCCCTGGCCCTGTCACCGAGCCCGGCCGCGATCGATCTGCTGCTGGCCCAGCCCGCCCTGTGGCGCAGGCAAATTCGAAATTCGAAATTCGAAATTCGATATTTAGACTTCCTCCTGCTTCCGCCCACCGTCGTCGTGGCGGGGCCTGCCAACGTCGGCAAGTCCACGCTGACCAACGCCATCCTCGGCCGCAGCGCCAGCCTGGTGGCCGACCTGCCCGGCACAACCCGGGACTGGGTGGGCTCACTGGCCCAGATCGCCGGCATCGCTGTCCATTGGATCGACACCCCCGGCAGGCGAGACAGCAATGACCCAATCGAGCGCGAAGCGATCGCCCTGTCGCAGCAGGTGATCGAGCGAGCGGACGTTTTGATCCTGATGCGCGACCCACACGGCGACTATCCAGCACTTGCGGGGTCGCATCTTCGCGTGATCAACAAGGTCGATGATGCCGGGCCGCTTGCGGCTTCGCGCAAGTCTGGGGCCACGGACGGTTGCGCGAAGCCGCAAGCGGCCCAGGAGTTGGCGATCAGCGCCTTGCATGGGCGCAATCTCGACCTGCTGCAGCAGCGAGTGCTGCGCGTGCTGGGATTGGATGAGATTTCACCGCAGACGTTGTGGGCGTTCAGTGAGACGCTGAAGCGCTACGCAGCCGGGGACATTTCGATCGATCAGATGCGCCAGTACGTGGGCGAATAAACATCAAATCAAGAACTGCTTTTGCGCAGTGGGGGTCTTGCGCTTCTCGTCCGCCGTGGCGGACTGCGATGCTCATACCCCCACACCCGTGAAAACCAAGGAAAAGGAGCAGGACTACGTTGCGGCAGGGGCTTCGCCGCCGGCCTTGGAGGCCCCAAGTCTTTTGCCTTTTGCCTTTCGGGGGTGTGGGGGTTAGAGCAGATCAGACTGCGCAGCAGTCGAGCAGGGCAGAACCCCCACTTCAGCAAACAACACCACACCACACGCAACCGATGCTGCGCGTATCAACCTGCATCACCATGTCACGTCTGTCACCGCTGCTGCTGCGGTTCGTCGCCGCCGGCCTTTTCGCCGCGGGCGATGGCATCGCGCATCGAGGTGTCGGCCCCGATGTTGCGGTAGCGCTGGTAGTCCATGATGCCCAGGTTGCCGTTGCGGAAGGCTTCGGCCATGGCCTTGGGCACTTCGGCTTCGGCCAGCACCACCAACGCCCGGTTCTTCTGCACCTCAGCCTGGAACTCCTGCTCCTGGGCCACGGCCATGGCGCGGCGCTTCTCCGCCTCGGCCTGGAAGCGGCGCTTGTCGGCCTCGGCCTGGTCGGCCTGCAGCTTGGCGCCGATGTTCTCGCCCACGTCGATGTCGGCAATGTCGATCGAAAGAATCTCGAACGCGGTCCCGGCATCGAGGCCCTTGTTCAGCACCGTCTTGGAAATCTTGTCGGGATTCTCCAGCACCGCCTTGTGCGAAGTCGATGAGCCGATGGTGGTGACGATGCCTTCGCCGACACGGGCGATGATCGTTTCCTCGGTGGCGCCACCGATCAGGCGGGCGATGTTGGCACGCACGGTGACGCGGGCCTTGGCCTTGAGCTGAATGCCGTCCTGGGCCACGGCATCGATGGTCATGCGACCCTGGCTGGGGCTGGGACAGTCAATCACCTTGGGGTTCACAGAAGTCTGCACTGCATCGAGAATGTCCCGCCCGGCCAGGTCGATGGCGCAAGCCACGTCCCAGGGCAATTCGATCTTGGCGCGGTCGGCGGCGATCAGGGCGGTCACCACCCGCGGCACGTTGCCGCCGGCCAGGTAGTGCGTCTCCAACTGATTGGTCGATACTTCCAGCCCCGCCTTCACCGCACGGATGCGCGAAAGCACGATCACCCGCGGATCGACCTTGCGGAAGCGCATGCCGATCAACTGGAAGTAGCCCACGTGGGCCTTGCTCAACGTCGCCTGCAGCCAGATGTTGAAGTACTGGATGACGAAGGCCACGATGATCAGCACGATCAGGGCCAGCACCAGCAAGGCGGCGATCAGCGCCACTTGCGTTCCGGTCAGTGCCAACGTGTTCAACAGTGCGTTCATGGCAGGTTCCCCTGTGGATGGAACGTGGATCGCCCACCATCATACCCACTGGACGGCAGGCGTTATAATCGCGGCAAATATCGGAGATTCCGCATTATGAGAGCGATCGTCACCGGCCAGGTCGGCATGGATAAAAAAGACTACCTCGAAGCCACCGTGCGCCTGGCGGGAGAACGCGGTGAAACCCTCACCACCTATCACGTCGGCGACATGATGTACAACGAGGCACGTGACGTGCGCCCGGGACGCATCCTCGACCTGCCGCTGTCGCGCCTCAACAGCCTCCGCCGCTCGGTCATCAAGGATGTCATCTCCCAGTCAGCCGGGCAGCCCAACATCATCGTCAACACCCACGCCACCTTCCGCTGGCGGCACGGCTTGTTTTCCGCCTTCGACTTCGATCAGGCCAAGGCCCTCGAACCGGACACGCTCATCTGCCTGCTGGACAACATCGAGGTCGTCCATCATCGCCTGCACGGCGAGCACGCCATCGACGCCACGCTCAAGGATCTGATGGTCTGGCGCGAAGAGGAAATCATGGCCACCGAGCTGCTGGCCCAGGCCCTCGGTTGCAGCAACCAGTTCTACATCCTGGCCCGCGGCCGCCTGCAGGAAACGACTGAAACCTGCTTCCGCCTCGTCTGCCGCCCGCAGTACCGCAAGGTCTATCCGTCGTTCCCCATGACCCACGTGGTCAACATGCCCGACGTGCAGAAGGAAATCGATGGCTTCCGGGGGGAACTGGCCAAACACTTCATCGCCTTCGATCCCGGTGATGTCGATGAAAAGCTGCTGCTTGATAGCGCATTGGCTGCCTCGCGCGACGGCCGGGACTTCATCGAGGCGGAGATGGCGGTGCACGGCCAGCGCCGCACCATCCGCGTCCCCGTGCGCCAGGTGACCGACATTGCCGGCGACATCGACGGCCAGATCTACATGCGCGATTTCAAACTCATCGACCAGAGCGACATGATCGTCAGCCTGGTCCCCGAACTTCCCGGCGGTTTGCCCGGCCTGTCCAGCGGCGTCGAACGCGAACTGCAGCACGCCTTCGAGCACGGCAAGGAAGTTTACGTCGTCTGGAAGCCGCGCAAAGCCCCCTCGCCCTTCATCACCGAGACAGCCACCAAGGTCTTCAAAACCACCGACAAGGCCCTTGCCTACTTCGAGGAACAGGGCATGTTCCCACAGACGAACCTGTTTGGGCATTGAACCGCAGAGACGCAGAGGACGCGGAGGAAGGCAGAAACCACAGATTGCGCAGATGACGCAGATTATGAGCATTCAATCTGCGAAATCTGTGTAATCTGCGGTTCCTCTTTCTTTGTTTTCTTCTTGGTGATTGTCTTCCTCCGCGCCCTCTGCGTCTCTGCGGTTCAAAATCTGGCGATCTCACCCAGCAATTGGGCGTGAATGCGGATGCCCAGGTGGTAGCGGTCGAGGGCGAAGTGTTCGTTGGGGGAGTGGGCCAGGTCGGTGTCGAGGCCGAAGCCGAGCATGATGACGGGGGTGCCGAGGATGCGCTGCATATCAGCCGCGATGGGAATGGTGGCGCCGCAGCGGGCCAGCAGGACGGGTTGGCCGGTGATCGCTTCGACCGCGTGGTTGGTCAGCTTCATCCAGGGTGAATCGATCGGCACGGTGCAGGGCCAGGCTTCGCCGTGGTTTTCCAGCTTCCACGTGCAGCCGCCGACGTCGTGCGAGTGCAGCCAATCCGTGAACTGCTTTGAAACCTTCCGGGGGTCCATGTGAGCGGGGATGCGGAAGCTGACTTTGCAGCCGGCGAAGCTGGGGATGATGGTTTTGGCGCCGGGCTGCATGTAGCCGCCGTAGAGGCCGTTGACATCGCAGGCCGGCCGCGTCCACATGCGGGCCGGCGTGCTGAAACCGGCTTCGCCGAAGGGCTTGGCGCCGATTTCGTCGAACCATCGGGATTCATCGAAGTTCAACGCCTGCCAACGTTGCAACTCTTGCTGATCTTCCGGGGGCACGTCGTCGTAGAAGCCGGGGATGGTGATGCGATTGTTGTCGTCGAACAGTTTGCCGATGACGCGGGTGAGCAGGGTGGCGGGGTTGGCGAGTGTGCCGCCGAAGACGCCCGAGTGCAGATCGCGTTTGGGGCCGTGCAGTTGGACGTCGAAATAGACCATGCCGCGCAGGGCGTAGGTGATGGTCGGTTTGGGGCCCTGCGGCGTCATCCACATGGCTGAGTCGCTGACCAGGCAGAAGTCCGCCGCCAGCAGGTCACGATGCTTTTCGATGAAGGAAGTCAGGTGGATCGAGCCGATTTCCTCTTCGCCTTCCAGCAGGATTTTGATGTTGAAGGGCAATCCACCGCCCCCGGAAGTGTCGTGTGGGGCGAGGTGTGCTTCAGCACGCCGGGCTCCGTTCCCGCCCCCGGAAGTTTCCCCCGCAAGGTGCCAGGCCCGCATCGCTTCGAGGAAGCTGAGCACCTGGCCCTTATCGTCAACCGAGCCGCGGGCGTAAACAATCCCGTCGCGCACCTGCGGCTCGAACGGCGGCGACTGCCACAATTCCAGCGGCTCCGGCGGCTGCACGTCGTAATGGCCGTAAAACAGAACGGTCGGCTTGCCAGGTGCGCCTTTGACTTCCGCAAACACCACGGGCGGCCCGCCGGTCGGCATGAGTCTGGCCTCGATACCCGACGCTTTGAGGTGATCGCAGGCCCACTGCGCCGCGGCTGTCATCTCCTTCGCCTTGCCCGCATCGGTGCTGACGCTGGGAATGCGCAGCCACTGCATCAGGCGCTGCTCCGCGTCGCGGCCCTGACGTTCGATGATCTGCTGGACGGACTGCAACATGGCCAAGCCTTCCTCGTGATACGATTGGCGGGTGGTGAATGCGAACGAAAAGTATAACCGCTATCGCACGCTGATCGCGGCCCTGGCACGCGAGGCGATGGCACAGGCGCGCACGGTCACACCGCTGCCGACGGCAAACCCCTCGGTGTCGATCGGTTTACCGGCTGCGGCGAAGCTGCTTTCACCCTCTCCCCTCGGGAGAGGGCAGGGTGAGGGCGGAATACCAGCAGCGTGTTTTGAAAAGAACACTCAAACACATACGGCCCTCACCCCAACCCTCTCCCACCCCCGGAATGGTGAGAGGGAGTTGGAAAGCGGCACGCTGCGTTATGACGATGCGGTCGGTTTCACGCGGCCGGTGTATCACCCGCTGATCGTGCGGCTGCATCTGCTGGCAGGTGTGAAGCTGAGCGAGCAGGCCCTTTCACCCATGCGGCAACAGGCGGAAGCGATCGATCTGGAACTGTGGCGCTGCGCGGCATTGTCCGCGGCCGGTGAGGATGTCACGCAGCGCGTGGATGCGGCGGTGGCCGGTGCAAATGGTGCACTGCGGCCGCGACAGAACGATGAGCAGATCGACGGCTGGACCTACCGCGAACTGGCAGCCCTGGCGGCGCTGCACCACATGGCGGTGCAACATCAACATGCACGATGGCAAGCGTTGTGCGCCGCGGCGGTGGAGCATCATCAGCAGATCACGCAGCCGGACTTTACGACCCATCAGCCCTGGGGGGTTGCCGCTTTTGTGCAGCTATCCGATCCACCGCTGTTTGCCGATCAGCAGTTGCACGACGCCCGGGCCAACCTGCACCTGGATCGCCGCAGCGCCGCGGTGACCGCCCTGATTCTGGTCGATGCGTGGCATACACTTATGCAATTGGGAGAATGCGGATCATGACGGCCTGCCTGTTGATCATGGCCCTGAGCGTGCTGAGCGCAACCGACACACCGACGCTGGACCAGATGCGCAGCCAGTTGGACCAGATGCTCAAGCCGACGGGGATGCCGGCCGACGCTGACCAGACGCAGAAGCTCAATGAGTTGGCCTTGGACGCGGGGCTGGCGGTCAGCGAAGACGACGATCCCGCCCATCAGTTGCAGGCCAGATTGATCCAGGTGCGAGCTTACAACGCACTGACGCAGGAAGCGGTCGCCCAACATCAGGCAGGCATGGCCAGTCTGCGCCTGGTGCAGATGCGCGGCGCAGCCAAAAAACTTTGCCAGTTGCAGAAGCAATCACCTCTTCCGGGGGCGGGGCCGGGGCTTGGCGATTACTGGATGCTGATGGCGGACCTGATCGAAGCCAATCGCAACGCCCGCAGCCTTGCCGAGCGGCAGATCGCTGCCATGGCCCAGTTGGCGCGGTTCGTGTCCATGTGCGACAGCAGCCAGGATGAAAACCCAGCCAAGCTTGCGAGGGTGGTTGAAGTGAAGCTGGCCCTGCTGCGGTTGTACGACCAGGTGGGCGAGAACCAGCGGGCGATGCAACTCATGCCGCAGTTGCTGACGGTGATGGGGCCGAATGATCAACGGGCCAAGGATTTCCCCGACATCGCCGCCACAGCCGCGCTGGTGGATCAGCCATTGGACAAATCGCTGTGCGGCAAGCTGGACGGCAGGAATTGGCTGTTGCTGGTGCTCGATGACGCGCTGCACGCACCGGACGCTCAACAGTGGAGGCAATTGGAAAATCAGGCCGGTCATTGGACGTCGCCGGCGGTGTTGCTGGACAAGCGCTGGATCGACGTGCAGCAGAATCCCGCGACCGCGCTGCCGCAGGGTCTGGGCGACAGTCTGCCGCGCTACGTGCTGGTGAATCCGCAGGGAATCATCAAAGCGGTGGGCCGAACCGCGGCCGTGCTGGAGCGATTGAACGAGCTGACCGCCCCGCCGCCGGTGCAGGAGCCGGTGTCCGTGCCGGTGCCGCAGCCGCAGCCGCAGCCGCAGCCGGGCGAATGATAGACCCTTGCTTTGAATTTGCGCCCCAGTCAGAAGTCTGCTTCGCTCGATGCTGTTATTAGTTTTTTAGAAAACTAATAATGGCCAGAAAGGGTGAGGGGGTGCCGGCAGCGGTGGGTGGCGGCGAATGATAGGGCCCCCGCATTGAATTTGCGTCCCCAGTCGGAAGTCTGCTTCGCTCAATGCTGTTATTAGTTTTTTAGAAAACTAATAATGGCCAGAAAGGGTGAGGGGGTGCCGGCGGCGGTGGGTGGCGGCGGCACGGATGACGCCTGGGTCAGCCTGTCTGACCGTACGTCAGCCTGTCTGATCGCACGTGAGCCTGCCTGACCGCGCGTGTGCATGTTTGACAGTGAGCGAGCCTGTCTGACCGCGCGCGGCTGGAGCATGACGCCAAGTCAAAGCGCAATCCGTATGACCGCTATCATGTCCGCATGAAACGAAGGCTGTGCTTGCTGGCGGGTTTGTTCCTGATTGGGGGCTGCGCTGCACAGGCGCCGAAGTTGCCGCTGCCAACGCAGGATTGTCGGGGGTTGATCGAACAACTGGCTGATCCGTCCATGGAAGGCCGCGGACTGGGGACGGCCGGCCTGGAGCGGGCTCGCGATTTCGTGCTCGAGCAGTTGCAAAGCGACGATGGCATGGAGCCTGAATTCATCTGACATCAATTCCTGCAGG
>CAYYGM010000105.1:0-15464 GCA_964471555.1 uncultured Phycisphaeraceae bacterium | reverse complement strand
GCCGAGAATCTGCAGGTCGGCCAGGTTGACTTTGCCGTCGCCGTTGGCGTCGCCGTCATGCAGGTGGGCGCCGATCTGCACGCCGTTGCCGCTGGCATCGAGGGCGATCCAGGCGTCGCCGCCGCCGACCGAACCACCGCTCTCGCCCATGGTGCTGGAGCTGAGACCGGTGACGTAGTTCCAGGCGTAACCGCCGGCGCCGGCCGAACCGGAAGCGGCATTGAAGGCGGCCAGCACGTTGTCGATGGAGTAGACATTGAGGCCCACGCCGACGAACTTGCCCAGGCCGGCGATCAGGGCGATTTCCTCGCCGGAGCGCTGCGCGTTCCACAGGCCGATGTCATCGAGTTGACCATCCCAGTCGCGTTCGGTGAAGGGGCCGGTGGTGCTCGAGTCGTACACGCCGACCTTGAGGATGCCCAGGTCATCGACGCCGCCGGTAGGGGCACTGGTGGTCGAGTTCCACAGAATACCGTTGACGTAAATGTTGAAGGCCGAGTCATTACGGCTGATGGCCACGTGGTACCAGCCGCCGTTGGGGTCGATCGGCTTGTCAGTGGTTTTGAAGGTGATGTTGCCGCCGCCATCATCGGTGGTGTCGTAGTAGGCGATCACTTTGGCGGGATCGCCCGCATTGCCGGCCTCACCAATGGACAGGTGAATTTGCTGTGAATGTCCGGCAAAAATGACCGAACGGCTGGCGGAGTTGGTGCCGGAGCGGGTGGTGGAAGGATTGATCCAGGCCGAGAGTGTGAAGGCCGTGCCGATGTCAGGCACGGGGTTGGGCGTGGCATTGGCCGGATCGGGGATTTCGATGTAGTCGTCTTCGGTGATACCGGTCATGTTGTAGGCGGTGCCGACAACGCCAGCCTGATTGATGTCCGCGCCGACGTTCAAACCATCGGAGTTGGTGCCGGTGGAATCGATGACTGCCGTACCACTGGTCTCGTCCAGCTTCCAGTAGCCGACCAGGTCGTCCGCCACTCCGGCGAACGAGCTCTGGCTGAGCAATAACGTCGTCAACACAGCCAGAATGAGATAGACCAGTCGTTGGTTCATACATTTCTCCTCAGTTGAAGGGTAAACAGAAAAAACAAAAGGCAGTCAGAGGCACAACAAGAACCACCGGCATCAATCGAGGAGACCGGTGGTTACAGATCATCCAAGTATATAGCCAGATATAGGGGATGCAAGACTGAACAAGTTACATTTATCAGTGCTTGAACAAGTTGGTTTGGTTGAACTTGTTCAGGCGTTTTTTCAAAAAAAGCACCGGACAACTGCCCCGTCCGGTGCGTGTGCGCAATCCCTGGATTGTTATGACTCACCAACTTACTTTCTGCGGCCCAGTGCCAGGCTGGCGCCAAGGCCAAGCAGCAGCAGGCTTGCCGGTTCGGGAATGGTCAGACCCGCCAGGGCCTCATCGAAGCTGATGTCCGGGCTGACGCCGTAGCCCCAGTTGTCGCCGAGAATCTGCAAATCGGCCAGATTCACATTGCCGTCACCGGTGAAGTCGGCCATGGCCCAGGAGGCGGCGGTGGACTGCCAGTTGTCGCCGAGAATCTGCAGGTCGGCCAGATTGACCATGCCGTCGCCGTTGGCATCACCGGGGTGGAGGGAGGCCATCGCCATCTGCACGCCGTTGCCGCTGGAATCGAGTGCGATCCAGGCGTCACCAGACCCGACGCTGCCGCCGATTTCCCCCGCCAGGGTGGCACTGAGGCCGGTGGTGTATTCCCAGGTGATGCCGCCGGCTTCGGCCGACCCGCTGGCGGCGTTGTAGACGGCCAGGACGGCGTCGACACCCCCATCATCCAGGGTGACGCCGGCAAATCGACCCAGACCGTGGATCAGGGCGATGTCCTGGTCGGTCAGAGCCCGTCCGGTCCATACGGCGGCATCGTCAATGTAGCCGTCGAAGTCGCGGGCGGGAATGCCCGCCACCGTACCGATCCACATTTCAGATGCCCCTGCGACGTCGTTGAGCCCAGTGCCGCCTGAAGAAGATGAGAATATCTGCTGGCCGTTGAGGTAGATGCGGGCAGTGGAGGTGGAGTTGGGATCGTTGTCGTCCGCGATGTCGCGCACGCACACCACGTTTGACCACTCGTTCAACTGCGCCCTGGCGCCGCTGCTGGTAAAGGTGTAGTTCGTGCCGCCGGTCGTATAGACGAACGTGATATCTGCGCTGTCCGGGTTGGGGCCTGCACCGCCGCGGGACAGGGCCACGCAGATGGACGTGTTGGCGCCGAAAATGTAGTGCCGGCTGCTGGCGCCGGTGCCCGTGCGGAGAAACGTCGGATTGACCCAGGCTGAATAGGTCACCTCAGCCACCGTCCTGTAGTCGTACACGATTTGGGTGCCGATGCCGACGTAATCGTCGTGGGTGCCGTCGAACAGGTAGCTGGTGCCGAACATGCCGGGCTGGTTGACGGCGGTGATCGTCTGGATGGCGCCGTTCTGGCCGTTGCTGCCGGAGTTGATGACGGGTGTGCCATAGGCGGTGCCGTTGTTCTCGTCCAGCTTCCAATAGCCTCTGAGATTGTCGGTGATGGTGGCCTGCAACGAGCCGGCAAATAGCATGAAGGCCAGACTGAAGCCGAACAACCTGATGATATGACGCATGTTTCACTCTCCTTCAATCCGGTAGATGGGAACGGGGTATTTCAGCGGGTTTAACTCAGGCGCAGTCCGCCAGTATCCGTGTCAACCCTGCAAAAAGGAAAAGGGTACACACTCATGGCCACCGCCCTGCACCGGGTGCAGCTTGGGCTTGTTTCAGATCTTTCACCTCATGGCTGAACAATGCGATGTAGAGAGTCTAAAGATTGCTCATTCTCTCTGAGTTTAGTTTACATCAGATCACTGAACTGTCAATTAGCTTCTATATCCTTAAATACTGTAGCCCTTTCAGTTCAATTTGCCACTCATATTTCATCCTATTTTTCACCCACCTCCCCATCTCTTGGGAAAACGCTTCCTACCCACTTTAACTGAACGGACCATTGCACCAGTTCCAACCGGCCCCGCTCAGAAGACCATGGCCAGCGGCCGGGGCTGATTCGGTGCGCTGTTGCCGGTAGCTGAATCAGGTCACCGCGTGACGACACCGCCCAGAGTGCGATGTCAGTGGAACAGCCCACTGCGACCTCGTCAGCTTTGCAGGTCCGCCGGTGGCTACGACAGTTGCTCCAGCTTCACTTCGCGGAGCACCCACTGCCCCCCTGCCGCTTGCTGATAGAGCAGGATCTGGCGGGTGACGTAGCGGCCCAGCGTGGCGGTCAGTTCGATGCAGCGCTGCTGCGGATCGTCGCCCGCTTGCAGCCGCGCGGTCAGCGTGGCCTCGGATAACTGCGGCGGCAGCGGCAACGGCTGCGACACCACCTCGCTGATCCCGGCCGGGTCCACCATCCGCGTCCCGGCCAGCAACAGTTGCCGCAATTGCGTCTCGGCTGCCAGGCGATGCGTGCGCTGGACCTGGACCGCGAAGTGACGCTCGATACTGACCAGGGTGATACCGACCAGCGCCAGCATGGCGATGGCAATGAAGGTGGAGATGCCGTGTTGCGATCTGGCTCGAATCATCCCCCGCCTCCTTGCCCCAGCAGCATCTGGCTGGCCACGATCAGCGGCTGTTGATCGGGGTCGTCGCCCATCGTCAGCGCCAGCCCGGCCGGGTCCGCCGCCAGGTGCAGCGCAAAGTCCGTGGCCGGCCAGTGCTGCACGGAGCCGTCACCGGCGGTCCGATCCACGCCGTTGCCATCGATGACCTGCCAGGTGATCGTGTCGCCGTCGGGCCAGCGCAGGTCGACGCGGTTGTGATCGCTGACGGTGATCGACTGGGCGGACCAGGCATCGATCTTGATCTGGTTGAGCATCAACTCGAACAGTCCGATGCGGCCGGTGGCATCGTTGGTGTCACGTGTGGTGCGCATGGTGCTCATCCACATGCGCCCGGCCAACGCGGCGAAGCTGGCCAGCAGGATCATGGAAGCCAGGATCTCGATCAGGGTGATAGCGCGGGTTCGTCGGCTCATGGCTGACCTCCCTGCGCACCGTCCAGCAAGCCCACCAGTTCATACCTGGCCCGGCCCAGGCTGACGCGCACCGTGATCCACTGTCGGCCGTCCTCTGCCACGGGAAGCTTCTCGATGTCGACGCGATCGTCGTCGCCTGTCGTCACACCCATCTGCTCGTGCAGCAGCACCTGCTCCGCCAAGCGCTGGGCGGCCCGTTGGTCAGCCAGCACGCGCTCGGCCTGCGCGTTCTTGCTCATGGCCAGCCCGATCAGCGCGGACATCAGCAGCAGCAGCGCGATCGCCACGAGGGCATCGAGCACGAAGAACCCGCCGCAGCGTCGGCGATCCTGTCGAGCATTTCGCTTCACAAGCCCACTCCTGTTGCATAGGCAGCCTGGCTCTCGATCAGCGTCACCAGCGGCATGAACAGCGACGTGACCACAAAGCCCACGACGACCGCCAGACTTATCACGATGACCGGGACCGCGGCCCCGTGCAGCATGGCTTTGAGCCACTGGCCCTGGGCGTCGTAGTAGCGGCCGAGAAAGCGCAGGGCTTCGGGCAGGCCGGGTCCGCTGCCGGTGCTGTTGAGCAGTCCCACCAGCATGGCGGGCAGATGCGCCGCGCGGGCTGCTTCATCCAGCGGCTTGCCCTCGCCCACGCCTTGGGCCCAGATACGCATCCGCCGCGACAGCAGCGAATTGTGGCGCAGCCGCCCTGCTGCCTGGATGGCCTCTTCAACCGTCGCTCCGGCCGCCAGCGTCTGGCCCATCAGGCTGCACGCATCGCCCATCGCCCGGGCCCGATGCAGCCGACCGATCAGCGGCAGACGCCAGATGATCGGATCCAGCAGATGCTTCATGAACACCAGACGCATGCTGACAGCCAACACAAAAACCGCCAGCAACGCCAGCACGAACCACACGATCCCCGGCACCATTTGATCGGGCGTCAGTCGCCCCCCCAACCATTTGCTGCCATCGATCAGCATCACCGTGACGGTCGGCAGCCTGACGTCGTAATCGCTGAAAATCTCCTCATACTTGGGCACGATCAGAATGCACACGCCCAGCACCACCACAAACACCATGCCCAGCACCGCCAGCGGATAGCTCCAGTAGAACACCGCGTCCGGCTGATACAGTTCATTATCCAAGCGATTGCGACGGCGCAGGCGGGCCAGCATTCGGCCCAGTTGTCCCATGTCGGAAGCCGCCAGCAGCAGCGATCGTTTAGCGACATCCAACTCGGTCACCACGGCATTGATCGCTTCCGCCACCGGCACGCCGTTGAACAGCTCGCCGGCTAACCGCTCCAAGGTCTGACGCAGCCGCCCGCGCTCACCAGCGGCCGCTGAGGCGATCAACTCCGGCAGGGGCATGTTCAGCCGCACGCCTTCATAGACATAGCCGATCACCACTTCGCCGCGCCGACGGGCCGCCTGACGCGACATGGCGTAGCAGACCAGCCCCGCGCACGGCAGCAGCGCCCAGCCCACCGGCGTCGCCAGCAGGAACACCATCGACAGCAACACCGCGTAGGCCGCCACATACAGCAGCACTGACGTCGTCACACCCAGGATGCGCAGCACCACGAACATGCTGTCACCTCACATCACCGATTGCATCAGGCAAATCAGCGGCAAAAACAAGGCCATCACAATGCCGCCCACGACCAGACCCAGCAACACGATCATGGCCGGCAGCAGCACCACGTTGACCGCACCGACCCGGCTCTCCGCCTGCTGGCGATGCAGCTCGGTGGCTGCATCCAAAGCGCTGGCCAACTGGTTCTGCCGTGCCGCCAGGTCGATGGTGGTCACCACCGTGGGCGGGATCACGCTCAGACGACCGCATGACGGCAGATCGTGGCCTTCGCTGAGGCACTTCTGCATCCGCCGGCCGTCCTGCTTGAGGCTGGGCGAACCGATCGCCTCACCGGCCAGGTCCATCGCTCGCGGCAGATCCAATCCGCCTTCCACGCACAAGCGCACCGTGTCGCACCAGCGGGCGATCAATCCATGCCGCAACACCGGGCCGATCAGCGGCAGCGGCATCACAAAACCATCCGCCACTGCCGTGTCCAGACCTGCCATCTGCACCCCGCGCCAGAGCACCGGCCAAAGCAGCAGCGCTGCCACAATCCCACCAAACACCCACGGCGCCCAGACCGAGGAATGGATCACGAAGACCGTCAGTCGCGGCAACTCCGCATCGAAATCCGAGTAAATCTCCGTGAACTGCGGGATCACGTAGAACGACAAAAACCCAAGCACCAGCGCCAAAGCCCCCAGCACGAAAGCCGGGTAGGCCACCGCCCGCATCACCGCCCCGCGCAGACGGCTGACCAACTCCAGATGCCGACCGATGTTGAACAGCATCCCCGGCAGATTGCCCGCCGCGACGCCGGCATCGATCAATCGCCCGTAAAGCCGCGGGAACTGGCCGCGCCGCGACTCGAACGCTTCACCCAGCGGCTTGCCCCGGGCCAGGTCGTCGGCCACGCCTTGCACCGCACGGGACAGACCGGGCCGATGTGTTTCGGCTGCGATCAGGCGCAGGCCGCTTTCCACCGGCAGACCCGCTTGCGTGAGATACGCCAACTGCTGGTTGAACAGCAGAAACTCGCTTTCGCCCACCGTGCCGCGGCGGCGGGCAGGTTGATCCAGTTGCAGGTCCATGACGGTCAACTGCATCGATTCGAGCAGTAAGCGGGCCGCTGCGAGATCCACCGCTTCGATGGAGCCGGTGATGGTCTGGCCGCTATGTGTCTGCGCCTGGTAGAGGAAACTGTGTGGTGAGACTGGCGGAATAACTTCCGGGGGATTACTCATGGCGCGATATCCTGGCTGGCGGGTTGGGAAGCCGGCGGCGAGCTGAGGCCGCTCTGGCTGTAGAGCATCAGGCACACAGCGATGACGCACAGGATCAGCAGCACCACGCTGACGATCGCCTGCCAACTGATATAAATCCCTCCACCCCCGGAAGCGACCCCGGCCCCTGAAAGGGCCAGTGAGGAACCGGTGCTGACGCTGCTGCCCAGCGCCATCTTGCCCAGCGTGAGCTTGAGCGTGGAAGGCGCCGCATCGGCCGGCCGCGAAGCGAACAGTGCGGTCAGACCCGCAGCCGCGCTGAGCAGACCGCGCCGGGCAAGCTGCGTGCGCATCTTCTCCAGGGCATCGCGGCAACGGCGAGTCATGGTGGCCTTGCTGACGCCCGCTTCCTCCGCCAGGTCAGACAACGTCTGCTGATAGAGGAAGTGGCGGACCAGGATTTCGCGGGCATCTTCGGGAAGCTGATCAAGGGCCGCATCGATGTGCGGGGCCAGTTCGTCCCAGGTTTCGATGTGGATGGGCGGATTCCGCTGAGCGTACACCTGCTCGCGCTGGCGGCGGCGCGATTCGCTGCGAATGCGATCGATCGACAAACGTGTGGCCACACGGTGCAACCAGCCGCCGATCGACTCGCGCACCCGGTTGGGCTGTTTGAGCAGCTTGAAGAACGTCTCCTGCGTGGCGTCCTCCGCCTGGGCTGGATCACACAGGATGCGCAGGCATGTGCCGTAAACGTGGTCGGCGTAACGGTGCACCAACTCAGCGAAGGCCAACTCGTCCCCGTCGTAGCGGAAGCGCTCGATCAGCACCAGGTCGCTCTGCTGTCGAACTACGGCTGCCGCGTGCAAGAATGGGCTCCTTTTTCCGGGGGTCCGGGGGTCCGGGGGTCCGGGGGCGTGCCGGCTTAAGCCGGCATGACATGCCGACTGAAGTCGGCACGCCGATACGCCCATGTGGCTTTCATTCCTTAGACGACACGGACTTCAGCGCGTTTCATCAAATTTCACCGGCCGAGCACCCGGGCGACCTCCTGCGGGTCGGTCAGCCCCTGCTGGACCCACGCGGCCGCAGCCTGCTCCAGCGTCTGGTAATCGCCGGATTCGGCCAGCAGGCTGTCGATCTTCTGGGCTGAGGCCCGTTGCAGGATCGCTTCACGCAGCGACTCATGGACCACCGCGCAGGCAGCGATCGGCAAACGCCCGGCATAACCACCTTGCCCGTTGCTCTTGCGCAGCAGTCGCTGGGCCACCACCGCGAAGAGGCTACTGGTCAATTGATACGGCTCCAATCCCATATCCAGCAAACGCACCACCGCACTGCCGGGGGTGGCGGCATGCAGCGTGCAGATCAGGCGATGACCGGCCATGGCGGCCTGGGCTGCGATGGCGGCCGTGGCCGGATCGCGGATCTCACCCAGGGCCAGCACCTGCGGATCCTGGCGCAGGATCGAGCGCAGGGCTTTGTCGTAGGTCAACTCACCAAACGGGCGCACCTCGATCTGCGTCACACCCGGCAGGTCGCGCTCGACCGGGTCTTCCAGGCTGATGATGCTCAGTCCCGGCGCGGTGCGCAGAATCTGTTCCATGAGAGCGTAGATCGTGGTGGTCTTGCCCGAGCCTGCCGGACCGGTGAGGATCAGCATGCCTGCCGAAGCGTTGATGAAGCGTTGCAGGCCGGCCAGGGTCAGCGGCGGCAGGTGAAGCTGATCGAGTTGGCGCGGTTGTGAGAGTTCAGCCGGCAATCGCACGGCAGCCCGCAGGCCGTGGGTGGTGGGCATGATCGCCAGGCGCAGGTCCAATGTTTTGCCCAGCGTCGGCGCCAGCGCGGTGAAGCGCCCTTCCTGCGGCACATCCAGGCGGTACGTGAGCAGTTGCGCCATCACCATCAGGCGGCTGACCATGGCTCGACCATCGGCGGCGGACACGTGCTGCGCGACTTCTAGCAGGCCGTCGATGCGCAGGCGCAGCTCGCAATCACCGGCCGTCGGCTCGATGTGCAGATCGGAGGCCGATCGCGCCGCAGCCTGGTCGATCAACCGATCCACCGCGGCCCGGGCGTCGAAGGCCGAGTCAAGCTGTCCTGTCGAGCGGGTCATGGCCGGCACCCCCAATTGTGTCAGCATACCACTGACGTCGCCGCGGATTGCTTTTTTCAAATGGCTCAAAAAAACGACAGGGCGTCACCGACCCTGCACATAAATTAGTCACCCGGGCGATGCTTTCCATCAAACGCCTAAATGTTACGCAAGTCACGCGACAAGCCGGCGTCAGCCGGAATCCCCATAACCTGCCGCCATCACGAAGCATACCAGTATCTTGCGCACGGTTCACGCATCGGTATCGCATTTGCATAAAAGTCGATCGCATGAGTGGCTCACTGCTATGTCTGCAACCGTATCGCTCTGCAACCGCAGCGCGGTGGGTCTTTTCTGTTCCTTCTGATCGCGGAGTCGAAACAACATGTTCAAGTCCCCTCGCTCGATCGGGGGCGCGGTGCTGGCGTTGATCGCCTTGCCCACCGTTGCCCTGGCCCAATCCGATGCTGCGCCCGCCATCGACAGCGGCGCCACTGCCTGGATGCTCACGTCCACCGCCCTGGTGCTGCTGATGACGCCGGGCCTGGCGATGTTCTACGGCGGCCTGGTGCGCACCAAGAACGTCCTGGGCACCATGATGCACAGCTTTACCGCCATGGCCATCGTCGGCGTGCTGTGGGCGCTTTGCGGCTATGCCATGTCCTTCGGATCCAACGTCCTGGGCGGATGGTTCGGATGGAACTGGGATTACTTCCTGCTGCGCGGCATCGAGGACACGCAGATCAATCACGTGCCCGAGTACGTCTTTGCCATGTTCCAGGGCAAGTTCGCCATCATCACCCCGGCCCTGATCAGCGGCGCGTTTGCCGAGCGCATGCGCTTCCGCGGCTTCTGCATCCTGATCGCCCTGTGGAGCCTGATCGTTTACAACCCGCTGTGCCACTGGGTGTGGGCGGCTGACGGTTTCTTCTTCCAGCGCGGGGCCATCGACTTTGCCGGCGGCACCGTGGTGCACATCTCCTCCGGCATCAGCGCCCTGGTGCTGGCCCTCTACCTGGGCAAACGTCGCGGCTATCCCGATACGGCGATGCACCCCAACAACCTGACCATGACCCTCATGGGCGCGGGCCTGCTGTGGGTCGGCTGGTTCGGGTTCAACGCCGGCTCGGCGGTCTCCAGCGGACAGGGCAGCGCCCATGCCTTGACCGTCACCCAGATCGCCGCTGCAGCCGGGGCCCTGAGCTGGATCCTGATCGAAGCGATCAAGCACGGCAAGGCCACCTCGCTGGGTCTGGCCTCGGGTATTCTCGCGGGCCTGGTCGCCATCACCCCGGCGGCGGATGTGGTCAGCCCGGCCGGCGCGATCGTGCTGGGAGTGCTGGCTTCGGGCGTCTGCTACCTCGCCATTCTGGCCAAGAACAAGCTCGGCTACGACGACTCGCTGGACGTCTTCGGCATCCACGGTTGTGCCGGCATCTTCGGCGCCATCGGGTTGACCTTCGGTATCCGAGCCAGTTGGGTGGCTGCCAACACTTCCGAGGGCTGGAGCGTGGCCCAGCAGTTGGGCGTGCAGCTTTCGGCGGTGGCCACCACCATCGTGTATGCCTCGGTGCTGACGCTGCTGCTGGCGCTGCTGGTGGACAAGACCGTGGGCCTGCGCCTGAGCGAAGCCGATGAGCGGACCGGCATGGACCAGTCCCTGCACGGCGAGCACGGTTATGGCCTGTTGAACCTCAACTGATCTTCACGTCGCTTGCGGCTTGGCGGTCCTGCACGATTGCAGGCGGGTTTCGCGAAGCCGCAAGCGGCCATTGCAAAACGGAATTTCCTATGAAACTGATCACTGCCATCATTCAGCCGGACAAAGTCGACGAGGTGCGCGAGGCCCTGATCAACGCCGAGATCACCCGCATCACGATCAGCCGCTGCACGGGGCACGGCCAGGCCCAGGGCGGCGTGGCCGCGGAAGATCTCTACCGTGGTCAGTCGGTCATGCCCAACCTGCTGCCCAAGGTGCGCCTGGACATCGCCTGCAACGATGAGTTCGTGGACATCACCGTCAACGCCATCCTCAAAAGCGCCAAGCACAACGGCGGCGAGGTCGGCGACGGCAAGATCTTCATCACCAACCTCGAAGAGTGCATCCGCATCCGCACCGAAGACCGCGGCGGCCAGGCGATCTAGGTCGGGTATCGGGATTCGGGTATTTCAGATACTGGTCCGTGAGAAAGCGGTCGCTGCGGGTTTGCACTGCGTCGCCGCACGCGATGCCTTACGAATCCCGATACCCGATACCCGATGACTACTGCGCGAACGCGGCCAGGGCGTAGATCAGCGCGGCGTTCCAGTTGATGGCGATCTCGTTGGTGGCGTAGTCATCGGTCTGGTCGTTCCAGTCCAGGGCGGTGGGATGCGGGCCGCCGACCAGGTAGCCGGGCCAAGGGTTGTCCACCGCATCGCTGGCGGAGCGACGGTCGTGCGGGTGCAGCGGCGGACGATGGCCCAGGCCGGTGACGAAGCTGCGGCCGTAGACATTGCGGCCGAACAGGTGATTGAGCGCATCGAGGGCGGTGTCGCGGTACTGCGTGCGCTTCGGCTCCAGGCGCAGGGCGGTTTGCAGCAAGATGCACTGTCGGGCGATCATGCCGTTGCCGCCCCACTCGTAGTTGCTGCGGCGAAAGCGTCCCGGGCCCCCGCCGTACATCCCCGGGCCACCATCCCAGCCGGTCTCGGCCTCCAACGGCCGGGCATAGCCGTGGGTCGAGGCGTTCTGCACCAGCGTGTCGGCTACCGCCAGCAAGCCCTCGCGGCAAGTGGCGACGATCTCACTGTTGCGATCCGGCCGTTGCGACAGCAGGTAAGTCAGCACCGCCATGTTGGTCACGTCGCTCCAGTCGAACTGACTGTCGATCCTGCGCGACATGCGGGCGAGATCGGCTTCCAGCTTGTCCAGGTATTGCTTCTCACCCGTGCTTTCCCACAATTCAGCGGCTGCCCAGATGCGATCGTCGCTGTCGTGCGAGTCGTAGGCGGTGGTCAGAAACATGGACAGATTGGCTTCAGTGTATTGCGGGTTGCTTTGCAGGTAGTCATATCCCTGCCGCGCCGCAGCCAGCAGTCTGTCGGCGAAAGACTCATCAAACGGACGGTAGAGGCGCGACGCCTTCGCCGTGGCCGCCACGAATTCGGCTGTCGCGGTGGTCCCGCCCGGGGCCAGATGGCGCGGCGTCAACTCCTGCTGCGGCATCACAAAAGGCCCGTAATTCAGCGTCGAAACCTTCTGAAACACGCTGCCATCGGGCGCCTGCATTTTCAACAGCCATTGCAGTTCCCACTTGATCTCGCTGAGATAGTCGGGCATGGGATCGGCCGACTCGGGGATCGGCAGCACCAGGTCGCGCAGATGATCGGGAAACATCTCCCACGCCAGCAGCATCGTCCCCACGCTGAAGCCGGCATCGGTCACGTACTTGTTGTAGTCGCCCGCATCGTGCCAGCCGCCGATGGCGTCGATCCGCTCGTGTCCGCGCCCCACATAATCGGTCCAGGCGTCCTCCATGTGACAGGCTGCGTGCTCAAAGACGTCGCCGTGATACTCGAAGCGCACCGCCTGGCCGCAGCGCCACAGGCTCATGGCGGTGACCGCCAGTTGCAGCGGCTGATCATACACGTCGGCCGCGATGCGAAATGTTGGTGAGCGGCCGACATCCTCAATGGCAAGTTGGTACGTACCCGGCTCGGTCAGCGCGGAAAAGTCGGCGAAATACAGCCGTTCGTGCGTATCAACGTTTTCGAAAGGGCCGCTGAGCGTGCCTTCAAACACGGTCTGGCCGTCGTCGGCCCGCACCACGGAGAAGTGCTCGTCCGCCGATGAGACGCTGGCCACCTTTCTCGCATCGGGCAGGTAGCCGACGCTGTTGAGCCGGATCGGCTCATCGGCGCCGGCCGTCGGACTGGACCAGTCGCCCATCGGGCGGGCGATGAACGAACTGCGTCCGCGCGGTGATGACATCGAGCCGACGATCTGGCCTTCCTCGATGTCGCCCTCGAAGAGCATCGAGTAGCCGCGATCGCCGCCGCCCCAATTGCGCACTCGTTCGAAGGTCAACTGATTGTTGGAAAAGTCCACATTCTGTAATTCATCCACGCCCCGATCGCTGATCCACTGGCCGGTGAGTCGGCCGTCCAGTCCGCGGGTGATGCGCAGCGTGGCGGTGTCCTCGCGGTTGTAGCGCTGGTAGGTGATCAACCATTCACCGATGGGCGGCCGGCGGCGGATGACGGCCGGCACGACGTCCTGCCCTCGCGTCAGTTGGCCTTCGTAACTGTCATCAACACGGTGACCCTGGAAGCTGCTGATCCGTTCATTATCGCGCACCTGCTCGTGCAACTCGAAGGTCAACTCATCGCCCTGGAACTGCACCTTCTGCAGCGGCAACTCGCCGCGCGCCGCCGTCCATGTGCCTTCCACGGCGCCGTCCGCACCAGGTTCGAACTTCAGCGTGACGATCCGCTGCTGGCCGTTCATCTGATAGCTGATCTCCCACTGTCCCAGCAGGCTTGAAGAATCCGCCATCGCTGACGCAGCCGCCAGCAGTACGATCCAAGCCCATGCAAGTCCGCTTTTCATCGTCGGCTCTCCACTGCGCACCAAGTTCCGATCGGCCGCCTCACTCTAGCACAACATCTGGCCCAGGTGAATGCTTCTGTCAACGCCGGCCGGCAAAAGCCCCCGAGACAGGTTGAAAAACATCGCAAAGGCCAACGTCTTGCCTGCCGACCGAGTGGTTTACTGATTGGATCGCGATCGGGTATGCTTGAGGCAAGGCTGGTTTGTATCGGTATGTCAATATGCTGGGAATCAATCACATGGTCAATGGCTGTCATTATGGTTGTGTACTGCTTGCGCTTCTGATCATTGCCCTGGACATGCCGGTTGCGCAAGCTCAGCCGGTCGAGGTGTTCACACTTTCGGAAACCGGCTCGGGGCGGGCTTCGGGTTACGCCGAAGCCAACAAGATCGTCACCTGCCAGGGCAAAACGCACGTCGGCTGGCTGGACTCGGTGCCTGCGACAGAGGGCGAAAAGGCGAGCTTCAAGGTGCGCATCCGTACGCTGGATCACGCCACCGGAAAATGGTCGCCGACCTACACCATCGGCGATGCCCAGGACAATCACGGCGGACCGGCCCTGGCGGTCGACAGCAAGGGCTACCTGCACGTGGCTTACGGCCCGCATTCCAATCCCATGAGTTACCGGCGATCGCTCAAGCCCAACGACGCCTCCGCCTGGACGCCTGCAATCGAGTTCGGCGATCGCCTGACCTATCCGGTCATGCTGGTCGGGCCGGACGATACACTCTACCTCAGCGCCCGCAATCGCACCGGTGCTGAATGGGAGACCCTGTTTTTCAGCAAGCCTGCCGACAGCGAGACCTGGTCCCAGCCGACGCTGATCATCAAGGCCAAGATGGTCAGCTATTCCCACTTCCAGGTGGCGATCGCCTGGGGGCCGGACCACAAGACCATTCACCTGGGCTCGCGCATCTATGGCGGCGACCCCAACTCACGCTGGTGCCAGGTGGTCGGTTACATGAAGAGCGACGACTTCGGCAAGACCTGGAAACGCAATGACGGCTCACTCATCGAGCTGCCCGCCACGTCCGACACAATCGATCGCATTGCCGTGGTCGATCCGTCCCAGATGGCAATTCACTTCGACACCACCACATTGCGCAGCGGCGCGATTGCGGTGGACAAGGACAACCGTCCCTGCATTCTCTACAACACGCTGCAACCCGACGGCTCGCGCCCCACGCAAGCCTGGATCGCCCGCGGCGACGGTAAGGGCCACTGGGAAAAGATTCTGCTCAATAACAAGCTCTCCGCCCTGCCCGAAGGCTGGTCGCCCACCATGCCCGGCGGCATCAGCATCACGCCGTCCGGCGACATCGTCGTGGTGCTGTCGATCTCCAATCCTCCGGAGGGCAAGACCTGGTGGGGTGCGACAACCAGCGAAGTGCTCTACGCCCGCTCATCCGACGGCGGCCGAACGTTCAGTTCGCAGATCATCACGCCCGTCGATCCCGATACGGCGCACTGGCTGCCCAACCTCGAACACGCCACCGGCTTCAACGAGATGCCCGAGCACCCCAGCGTCATCTACACCATCGGCGAAAAGGGCACGAACAACAGCCAGTTGATTTCCAACCTCGTTGAGTTCTGCACACCGTGACGCGCCTTGGCTGGGAAGACCCAGCAAAGGTAAGCACTGCTCGCCAAGCGTATCCCGGCATCAAACAGACAGACGTCGGCGCCGAGTCAGCAGTGTCGCGCTGAGCAGCAGACAAAGTGCCGTAGTCGGCTCGGGAATGGATATCAGCGCCAGTGCTTCGTCGAGACTGATATCGCTGCCGACGCCGAAGCCCCAGTTGTCACCGAGGATCTGCAGGTCAGCCAGGTTGACATTACCGTCGCCGGTGAAGTCCGCCTGCGCCCACGAAGCGGTGGAGGACTGCCAGTTGTCGCCGAGGATCTGAAGGTCGGCCAGGTTGACCATGCCGTCACCATTGGCGTCA
>CAYYGM010000104.1:0-15516 GCA_964471555.1 uncultured Phycisphaeraceae bacterium | reverse complement strand
GGCCGCGGTGGGATTCGAACCCACGACTGGCAAAGCCAAACGGATTTGCAATCCGTCCCCTTGGTCCACTCGGGCACGCGGCCGATCTGCCTGATAGCTGCCGTATTCTACGCAACACCTATGCCATTGCAACCATCTGCAGCCCGCTCCGAGGGGTCGCCCCGGGCGGAGTCAGGGGTGGTAGCATGGCTGATATTCCGTCAGTTCTGATCCCGCCAAGCTCGGCGACGTACTGGGTACAGGCAGCTTGTTTTGTCCATAAGGGATTCACCATGTCGATCATCCGATACCGCCTTTTGCCAGCCTGTCTTGTCCTCCCACTACTGGTGACATCCGCGTTCGGAGCGGAATTTTTCGTCGCTCCCAACGGCAATGACGCACAACCAGGAAGCAAAGATCAGCCGCTGGCCACGCCCACCCGCGCCCTGGTGCTGGCCCGTGCGGTCAAAGATGAGCCGGTCACCATCTATCTGCGCGGCGGCACGTACCAACTCGATGCGCCTTTGACCCTGACCGTGGACGACACGCGCAGCGAGGCGGCGCCGTTGACCCTGCTCGCTTACCGGGATGAGCGGCCGATCCTCAGCGGCGGTGTGCTGTTGAAAGGCTGGCAAGTGGGCAACGACGGGCGCTGGCGGCTGACTCTACCGCAGGTCGAGGCCGGCCAGTGGAACTTTGAACAACTGTTCGTGGCGGATCAACGTCGTCCGCGCCCGCGCGTGCCGGACACCGGCTACTTCCACATTGCCAGCAACATGCCTCCCACCGAAGCCAACGCCAAGCGCGGCTTCGATCGCTTTCAGTTCACCGAGGGTGAAATCAAAAGCGACTGGTCGAATCTCCATGATGTGGAAGTCTTTGCGATTCACCGCTGGGCAGCCTCGCGCATGCGCATCGCCGGCGTGGATAACGAGCAGCAGGTCGTCAACTTCACCGGCCCGACGCGCGGGCTGTCCGCCTGGTGCGATTTCGAAAAAGGTCATCGCTATTTCGCTGACAACGTCAAGGAAGCGCTCAGCAAGCCCGGCCAGTGGTACCTCGACCGCCCCACCGGTGTGTTGACCTATATCCCCGTTCCCGGTGAATATCCCGACGAAACAGCCGTCGTCGCCCCGCGCATCGAGCAACTCATTGTGCTGGTCGGCAATGCCAGGGAACATCAGTGGATTGAGCACGTGCGCTTTGAAGGCCTGACCCTGGCCCACACCAACTGGGTATGTCCCGAACAAGGCGACAGCTTCCCCCAGGCTGCGGTCAACGCCAACGAAGCGGTGGCGGCTGTGGCGGCCCGTCACATCAACTTCGATCGCTGCGCCATCGTGCACACGGGCAATTATGCCATCGGCTTCGGGGCCGGTTGCCGCGATGTGACCGTGGAAGCGTGCGAGATGGTGGACCTGGGCGCCGGGGGCGTCAAGATCGATATCGACCGCGGCGCGCTATCCTGCGGCAAGCAGGCGGTGGACCATGATGATCCCGAAGCGGCGGTGGAGCATATCACCGTGCGCGACTGCACGATCGCCCATGCCGGCCGCATCCATCCGGCCGGCGTCGGTGTGTGGATCGGTCACGCATCGCACAACCTGATCGAACACAATGAGATTTACGACCTGTATTACACCGGCATCTCCATCGGTTGGACCTGGGGCTACGACACACCCAGCCAAGCCCACGACAACGAAATCGCCTGGAACGACGTGCACCAGATCGGCCAGGGCGTGCTCAGCGATATGGGCGGCATCTACACCCTCGGCGTCAGCCCCGGCACGCGCATCCACCACAACAACTTCCACGACATCGAAAGCTTCAGCTACGGCGGATGGGGCCTGTACACCGACGAAGGCTCCAGCGAAATCTCCATGGACCACAACCTGGTCTATAACACCAAGGACGGCTCGTTCCATCAGCACTACGGCCGCGATAACCAGATCACCAACAACATCCTGATCAACAGCCAGCTCTGGCAGATCCGCCGCAGCCGCGTCGAAGATCATCGCTCGTTCAATTTCGCGCACAACATCGTCTACTGGACGCTGGATACGCCGCTGCTGGGGCAAAAGAAAAGCAACTGGGAAGACGGCCACTTCGACATGAACGACAACCTCTACTGGCACGAAGGCAAACCCTTCGACTTCGCGGGCTTCACGCTGGATCAGTGGCAGGCCATGGGCAAGGACACGCGCTCGGTCATCGCCGATCCGATGTTCATCGACGCCCTGCTGGGGGATTTCCATCTACGAGAAGAATCGCCCGCACTGAGAATCGGCTTCGAGCCGTGGGATTACACCAAGGCCGGCCGCCAGTCTGCACTGTCGCTCACCGACGAATTGCCGCCGGTGCCGCGGACATATGAGTGAATGGCGGCATCGACCCTGCCCGCAGGATCCGCATCAACGATTGGAGGTAGCACGCGGGTCAACGATTGTCACGGGATAGGTCTCGTGGCGCGGGGTCTGTTGATGCGAGGCCTGCTCCAGTAGCAGTTGGCCGATGCGCTGGCCGATTTCCTGCGGGCTGATTTGGGGTGAAAGATAAGGATAAGGCGGCAAACGCTGGCCGGGCGCCAGGTACAAGGTGGAAGCGACGATTTCCGGCCGGCGCTGCGGGGGCAGTGCCATCGTCTGAATGGTGCGGTAGGCGCCTTCCGCCAACGGCCGGGCGTCGCAGATCACTCCGCATTTGTCAGCGAAGGCTCGATCAGCCAACCGAAGCAATTCACGCTCAACGGTCAATTCGTCTGAAGGCAGGTAACGCTGGATCACGTGTCGCACATCGATGTCGAATTCCGCCACCGCTTCGAAAATTGCATCGAAGAAGGGGAAATGCCCCGGGAACAAGGTGTTCCGCAGTAACAGCAGCAGATTGCGACAGCCGGACTTGACGAAATGTTCGACCAGCAAGCGTCCAGCCTGCGCGTTGTCCCGGTCCAGTGAACTGACGTTGTCCACCGAGGGGCAGATCGTGCCGTGCACCACGGTGGGCATGCCGCTGCGTCCCACGATTCTCTGCATCTCCAGGGAAGCACGCACCACCACGAATCCCGCCCGCTGGCGAGCCTTGAGAGCTGATTGAATCAACTCGGTCACCACCTGCTGCTCGTCATCGCTGGGCGGCAGGAAGTTGAACTGCATCTGAGCTTTGGGCATCACTCCCTGGATACCCACCACCACGCCGTCGGCCAGCAGGCCTTCCCGTCGCATGTATGTCTCGTGCATGAGCAGGTGCACGACCTCGAGGGGGGCGTCAGGCAGGTCGAGATGCTCATCCAACGTGATGACCGTGCCAAGGCGCTGGCGTCGGCGCAGGACGCGGCGCTGGGCCAGCAATTGCAGGGCGCTGTTGGCCGAACGGGTGCTGACGCCGAAACGTTTGGCCGCCTGGATGCTGGTCAGGTAAGCATCGCCCGAGCGCAGGCCGCGTCGTCGGATATCGCGTTCGATCAAATCCGCCAGTGACTTGACGTTGGTTTTTCGTTGGCCGGATGGAAGCACGGGTGAATTGTACTTTTATTTTTCTCGAACACAAGGAAATATTTTTACAAACAATCACATTATATTTCATTATTTTATAATAAATTATGAATGCATGTAAAATTTCACGATCTAATGCAATTATTTCATTGTGTTAACGCAGCATATTGATACAATCCGTCCTACTCGAAATCCACGCCAGCCATCAGGCTGCTGCGAACCAAGTGTTTCACCCTGATCAGTATGAAAATCACCGCCATCCAGTGCATTTTGGTCAGTGCGCCCTACGCCACGCCGGACGATGACGAGCATCGTTTTCATTTACGATTGGGTGTCCGACCTGCTGCATTCATCCGCGTGAATACCGACGAGGGCCTGCACGGCGTCGGCGAAACCTATGCCGGCGTGTACGCACCTGAAGCGGTGGTGGCATTGGTAAAGCAATTTGAGCGCGACATGATCGGCCAGGATGCCGCCAACATCGCCGCCGCCTGGGAACGGATGCACCTGGCTTGCCGCTACTGGGGGCGGACCGGATTAAGTCAGAGCGTGCTGGGTGGCATCGAGATGGCGTTGTGGGATCTGCGTGGCAAAGCGCTGGGTGTGCCGGTGCATCAGTTGCTTGGCGGCGCTGCGCAGCAAGCGATCACCGTGTATGCCAGCGGGGGCAATAACAAGCCGGACGACGAACTGCGTCAGGAGATGCGCGATTACGTGCAACATGGTTTCAGTGCCATCAAGATCCGCATCAATAATCTTGTGGACCTGTCGGCCATCGTCAGGAAAGTGGCGTTATGTCACGAAGCGGTAGCAGGCCAGGCACGTCTGGCTGCGGATGCGGCACAAGGTCTGGCCAAACATCCGTGGACGGTCAAGGAAGCGCTGGAGGTGGCGCGGGCTCTTGAGCCGTTCGACCTGCTCTGGCTGGAGGAGCCGGCAGCGGTGACGGATTACGAGAGTTTCGCCCGCATCAGAGCGCAGGCCTCGATGCCCATCGCCGGTGGCGAGACCGTCACGAGCCTGACGGAAGCGGAAGCCTATCTCAAGGCGGGGGCATTGGATCTGTTTCAACCGGATGCCAGTTTGATCGGCGGTCTGAGCATCTTGCGGCAGGTGGCCCAGATGTGCGAGCGGCAAGGGGTGCCGATCGCGGTGCACTCCTGGAGTGCGGGGGTGGGCTTGATGGGCAACTATCACGCGGCATTTGCCAGCGGCAACTGTCGGTATCTGGAAATGTCCTGCGTGCCCAACCCGCTGCGTGACGACGTGCTGGTCGAACCGCTGCAATGGGTCAAGGGGAAGATCGCCGTGCCGCGTGCCCCAGGGCTGGGTGTTGCGCTGCCGGATGATTTAGAGGAGCGATACCCCTATCGGGAAGGATCGCTCTACCGTGTGCTGGGTTATGAAGAATTGAAAGGCTCGTGATGCATCAAGTGCTCATAGCCGTCAATGATCTGACCGCAGCGCATGTTGGCGCCATGGAGGAAGTGGCTGCTGGGTGGGGCCGATGCGTGCGGATCGATCAGGCTGCGGATGAAGCGACGTACCGCGCAGCCCTGAAGCAATCGCATGCGGCCCTGGGGTGGATTAAGCCGCAGTGGCTGATCGATTCGCCTGTGGCTTTTTATCAACTGGCCAGCGTGGGATACGACCCGTACAACATCCCCGCTATTCGCAATAAGCCGGGCTTTATCCTGTGCAATGCGCGAGGGGTGATGTCCATCCCCGTGGCGGAGCATTTCATCGCCTTGATGTTCGCGCTGGCGCGGCGGATTCCACAGCACGTACGCGATCAGCAACTCGCTCATTGGGAACGCTGTGCCAGCTATGGTGAAATCACCGGCAGCACCGTCTGCATCCTGGGGCTGGGCGCCATCGGTCAGGAGATCGCCCTTCGCTGCAAGGCCCTGGGCATGAATGTCATTGCGGTGGAAGTGGAACCCGAAAAGGCGAACACCTCGCATGTGTCCGCCTGCTTTGACTTCGACCACCTGGACGACGCACTGGCACAGGCGGACCACGTCGTGCTCAGCCTGCCCGCAACGCCGCAGACCATCGGCCTGTTTCAGCGGGAGCGATTCCGGGTGATGAAGCACGGAGCCTGTTTCTATAACCTCTCCCGAGGTGAAATCGTCAACGAACAGGCGCTGATCGAGGCCCTGTTGTGCGGCCAAGTCGGCGGCGCAGGCCTCGATGTTTTCGCCGTCGAGCCGCTGCCGCCTGACCATCCGCTCTGGCAGTTGGAAAACGTGATCATCACTCCGCATGCCGGCGGCAGATCGGTCCACGAATTCGACCGCCTGGCCGCCCTGTTCACCCGTAACCTGCGACATTTTCGTAAAGGTCAGCCCCTGGAAAACATGATCATCAACAATCCAGCAACCCACACCATACAATCCACCAACGAAAGGCCGTGAGATGGCTGAACAACGACAAGTGATCCAACGGATCTTGATTCTGTTGATGGCACTGACACCGTCTCCGCTCCATGCTGAATCCGATGCGCCTGCCGACTCAGTCTCTACTCCCTACTTCAATCAGATCGACCTGTTCCAGGCCGGTGAAGGCGGTTACCTGACCTATCGCATCCCCGCCATCACCATCACCCGCAAAGGCACCATCATCGTGGCCTGCGGCGGGCGGCTGAGCGGACACGGCGACTGGGTGGACATCGACACGTTCATCCGTCGCAGCACCGATGGCGGCCAAACCTGGGAGCCGGCCCAACTGATCAACGATGCCGACAAAGTCCCTGCGGAAAACGCCACGTTCATCAGCGATCCCCACAGCGACACCATCCTGATGCTCTACGAAGTCAACTACGCACGCGCCTATCTGCGCCGCAGCAGCGATGAAGGCGCTACATGGTCCGAGCCGGTGGAGATCACCTACGCCTTTGATGTCTATCGCACTCGGGATCATTATGACTGGCACGTGATCGCCATCGGCCCCGGACACGGGATCGTGCTCGACAGCGGCCGCTACCTGGCGTCGATCTGGCTTTCGCCCGATCATTCGCATCGCCCCTCCGTCAGTTCCACCATTTACAGCGACGACCAGGGGCAAACCTGGCAGGCCGGCCAGATCATCGTCGGCACCACCGATCAGACTCCCAATCCCAGTGAACACCAACTGGTGCAACTGGCTGACGGCCGGGTCATGTCCACCCTGCGCACGGAATCAAAAAAATACTGCCGCCTGGCCAGTTACAGCGATGACGGCATCAGCGGCTGGTCCGATCCGCAATTCGACCAGAACCTGGCTGATCCCATCTGCATGGCCAGCATCGTCCGTTACAGTCCGGCCGTTAACGGCGGCAAAAACCGGATTCTCTTCTGCAATCCCAACAACCAGGACCAGAGTCACAAGATCACCAAGTGGGGGGGGGCTGGATCGCCGCAATGTCACGGTGCGCCTCAGCTATGATGAGGGCCGGACCTGGCCGGTGTCCAAAGTCATCGAGCCGGGCCCCAGCGGATACAGTGACATGGCCGTGGCGAACGACGGCACCATCTACCTGTTCTACGAGCGATCTGCTCTCAATGAGCTGGGAGCTTTCATTCCCCGCTCGTTGTCCCTGGCTCGCTTCAATCTGGCCTGGCTGACCGACGGCGCCGACACCGGCAACTAAGCCCGACATCAACCGGTTTCCTTGACGATCTCGCACAGGACCCGCACAATGAGAACCACCATGAACCACTTACTGCACACCACACCATCTGTCGCTCTGTTGACCATTCTCACCTGCATGCTGTCCGCCGGAACGACCTGGGCACAGGAAAGTGTAAAACCATTCTTCGAAGTGACGCCGCTCTACAACGCGGGCTATGCCGGCTACGCCACGTACCGCATCCCCGCCATCGCCATCACGCGCAAGGGCACTATCCTCACCGCCTGTGCCGGCCGTCTCAGCGGCTTCGGCGACTGGTCCGACATCAATACCATCTTCCGCCGCAGCACCGATGGCGGCAAGACCTGGAGCGAGCAGGAGATCATCACTGACGACGGCAAGAACACCGTTGACAATGCCACCTTCATCATCGATCCATCAAGCGACAATATCTACCTGATGTATCAGATCAACTACGGCCGCGCTTACCTGAAAGTCAGCAATGACGAAGGCGAGCGATGGTCCGCGCCGCGCGAGATTACCGACGTCTTTGAAGTATTCCGCCAGCGCGACGGCTATGACTGGACTGTCCTGGCCATGGGCCCCGGCCACGGCATCACCCTCAAGTCCGGCCGCTTCGTCGTGCCTGTCTGGCTCGCTGCTTCTGACAATCCCCACGCCCATCGCCCGTCTGTCAGCGCCACCATCTACAGCGATGACAAGGGCGAAACCTGGCATGCCGGCGACATCATCGTCAAGAACTCCGAGCAGACGCCCAACCCCAGCGAGAATGTTTTGATCGAACTGTCCGACGGCCGCGTCATGGACAACTGTCGCACCGAATCACGCAAGTATCGTCGCCTGGTCAGCATCAGCCCCGACGGCGCCACCGGCTGGTCCACGCCCACCTTCGACGATCAACTCAACGAGCCGATCTGCATGGCCAGCATGATCCGTTATCCGTCCAATTTGGCCGACGGCAAGAACGTGATTCTTTTCAGCAACCCCAACAACGGCGACATCGAAGGCGGCAACAAAACCAAGTGGGGCGCCCTGGAGCGCAAGAACGTCTCAGTCCGCGTCAGCTACGACGACGGCAAGACCTGGCCCGTCGTACGCACCGTCGAGCCCGGCGCCAGCGGTTACAGCGACCTGGCAGTGGCTGACGATGGCACGATCTATCTGCTCTACGAGCACGGCAGCGTCGATGAGCATGGCGCATTCCACACCGGGACCATCAGCGTCGCCCGCTTCAACCTCGCCTGGCTCACGGCCGAGAGCGGCGGACACTGAATCCCGCAAGCGCACACCGTGTGCGCAGCGCACCTCAACATCACATTGCGGCCGCCACGCTGTCGGATACTGCGGGGACAGTTTTGATTTGATCGTCATTTCAGTTTTGCTCGGTCGCCGTGATTGGTAACATCATGGCGGTTTGTATCACATCGATCGATCTTTTCTAACAAGAGGGTGGCCATGATGAGCAGCTCAAGTTGTCTGGTGCGCGGGATCGGGTTTCATCGGCCGGTGATGATGGTGGTGCTGCTGTGGTTTGCGTTGATCGGGTCGGGTGTCGCCGGCGCCGCCGATGCCCCGCAGGCGGCCGCGGACTGGAAGACCCTGTCCGATCTGACCAATCACTACGTGAGCGACCTGCTCTCACAGTCCACATTCCAGAAGCAGGGCCAGGCGTTCATCGATGACTGGAAAGCGTGGCGGGGTAAGTTCGAGCCGTTCTTCAAGCAGTTTACCGAGCGCTATGGAACCAGTTACGACCAGGTGACCAAGGCGTTTGAAGGCGTCACGCAGCCGCTCGACGTCAACCAGGACATCGGCTCGCTGTACAACAGCGCCAGTAACATCGATCTTGTCGCCCAGGAGAAACAGATCGTGCAATGGGCCGCCGATCTGGGGCGCGAGTCTTATCAGCGTTGGAGCGGACTCAAAGATCCCGACACATCCAAGATGGAACTGAAGTTCGACTATGCCGACCGTGCGGTGCGTTACTTCACGCTGGCCGCGGAGTTGGATCCGCAAGGCGACTACGCTTCCTTCATCGAACAGGCCAATGCCGCCCGCGAGCAATCCAACGCCGATTGGCAGAAGGTGCTCAAGGATCTGACCTGGCCGGGCCACAACCCCCAATTCGCCGGCCCGGGTGATCCCGATGCCCTTGCCGCCGCGGCGCTTGATTACCTGAAGCAGGCTGAATCCTGGTCCAGGCCCGAATACGACGACGAGCACATCCCCATCGCCGCTTGCGTCACCGCCAAAGACTGGGAAGTTTACAAGACCACCGCGCTGGGCGCGCCGACTCAGTACAGCCTCGATTGCTTCGTCGCTTTCAAGGGCACCCAGGATCCGAACATCGCCTACGGCTATCACATGGTCTTCTACACCCGTGAAGATCCCGGTGTCGAAAAGGCTCCGCCCTTCCGCTATGCCAACTCCCAGCAGTACGCCAAATACAAGATGCTCATGGCCAATGTCCCCGCCATGCGCGGCGGTGGTGGCGGTATGGCTGGAGCGGGCGGATCATCAGTTGTCGGTGGCGGAAGTCTGATCGGCTGGTTGCTGCGATTGATCCTCGCCGCGGCCCTGATCGTGGCCGGCCTGCTGGCTGCTTCGACCGTCGTCAAGGCCAAGACAGCCGCGCTCAACAGCGCCTATGACAAACTCTCACCGATGACCAGCACCATCGGTCTCATTCTGCTGATCGTCGGTTTGGTCTGCTTCCTGCGGGCCCTGCTGCATCTGGCGCCGCTGGCAGACCTGCTGCCGCAGATCCTGGCTGTCGGCCTGGGGCTGACTCTGGCCCGCGATGTCATCCTGCGCCAACCTGTCGCGGCCACCGAAGGCGCTGAGGCTGCACCGGCAACGGTGGACTTCAAATCGCGCAGCCGCCAGAAACTCGATCAACTCGCAACGCATCAGGCCGCACTCGGCCTGGCCTGCCTGGTGCTCGGTGTCCTGCACCTGCTGCTGGGCGGTCTGCCGCTGCTGTGAATTATGGTTCAGGACCGGGTTGATGGAGCAAGCCGATCAGGTCCACGCCCAAGCGACGGGCGTGCTGCTGCAGTTCAGACTGAGCATTGGCATCGTCATAGCGGCGATGGGCGCGGCCGACCTCTCCATCCGACTCGCCCGCCAGCCGTTGCAGCAAACGATTACGCAGGTAGGCATCGAAGCTGATGCGGAGAGAAGGATTGAAGCTGTCGATCGACTCAAAGAGCACGCCGTGCCCGATCTTGAGCAACTCAATCAGGCGGGCGACCGTGTGCGAACGATCCAGTTGATGACGCTTGACCACCGAGAGCACCGTGGGCAGATGTGCCGCCACCAGGGCTTGCCGCAGTTGCTGTGCCTGCTCGATCAACTGCTCGAAGCGATCGATCTCCGCCACCCGTGGACGATAGGGACTGAGGTTGCTGCGCAGGCGATCCGCCTTGAATTTCAGATAGTTGTAGCGCACAAATATCGAGCGCAGCGTCCGTGGACTGTAACCCGTCCGGCGATAGAGCGGCTGAACCGTTGCCGGCAGATCAGATGTATCCACGCGCAGGGCTGAGCCGTCGGGCTCCAGCGACAGCGGCGGTGATAACAGCACTTCTTCTGCGTCCGGCCGCTCGAAGGTGGACAGGGTGATGTAGGTGATCTGCTGCTGCCGGGCGATAGCGGCACGCTGGGTCTGCACGATGCGATGAATGCTGGCCCGGCTGCGCCCGAAATGAGCCGCGATGGCTGACGTGGCGACACCACGCCTGGCAGCACGGGCGATGACGCGCTTCTGGCGACTGCTGAGCGGACCATGGCGCTCGGGGAAAATCGGGTCTGTCGCTTCGTGCTTTTCCAGCAATCGACGAATGGCTTCCACCGAGCGGCCGCTCGACTCCGCCAGGCGCACCGCCGTCTGGCGCAGCGACAATTGCGGATGCTGTTGCTTGATGTCCCATGCCTGATCGAGCAACTGTTGCCGCTGGTCCTGATCCAGATGGCTGAACGCCGCAGCCCGACTCAGACGCCGGCTGTGATCGGCTCGATAACTTTCAATCGCCTGTTGCTCCAGACCCACCAGGCGAGCCTCACCGCCCTGCGGCACAAACCAGCGCCAGCGCAACCCGTCCCGCCGCCAGCGCTCCAGCGTCTTGCGACTGACCTTCAAGCGCGCGGCCCACGCCTCCAACGTGTCGATCTGCTCACCCGGTTCCGCTGCCATATCGAAGGACCGGCTAAGCTCATCGATCATCAGACGCAGATCGCTGCGCACGGCACGGCCGACCAGCAACGTGTCGTCGTCGCGCTCCGGGCGATAGCGTGTGATGCGATAGAACAGGTACGCCAGAGGATAGACCGCTTCGTCCTGAATCTGATCGTGCAACTGCTCCATGCGCCGCACCTGCTCCGCCCGCCTGGTCGGCGGGGCGTAGAGCAATTCCTTGGCCAGCATGTGCAGCGGCGGACAGTTGTAGGTTTGCTTGAATCGCCGGCTCATGACCAGAGTTTCTCGCGGAGGTCGCGGAGAGCGCGGAGGTTGAGAACTCAGCTTTGAATTGCTCCGTGCTCTCCGCGACCTCCGCGAGAAATACACCTACAGCGGATACAGCCGCAGCGGTCGCTGGTGCGGCAGCAGGCCGATCTTGGCAGCCTCACTGCTGAAGCGCTCCAAGGCATCAAGCTGGCGCTGGCCGATGTCGTAGCACATGATCCGCCCCAGGTACGTCTTGGCTAAATCCACCGGCCAGCCATGCACGGGGGCATAACGCTCGGCCACGGCATCGGTCCGGTTACGGTTCAAAGCCAGCGTGTCCGCCAGACGCTTGGGCAGTGCTCCGAGGTCCGCATCCTGCCGCGCGCTCCAGGTGGCGAAGACGAACGGCAAACCGGTCCACTCGTGCCACGCTTCGCCCAAGTCCAACTGATATGGATAGTGAACCGCCAGCGGCGAATCGGTTACCACTTTGTCACCGATCAGCAGCATGGCCTGCGGCTGCTCCACCAGCTTGCCCCCCGCCACGTGCTCACGGGCATGGTAATCCAGCAGGTTCGGACAATATCCCAGACGATGCTGCATCAGCACGCGCAGCAGCAGCACGCTGGTGTGGCTCTCGCTGTCAACATGGATAGCGTTGATCTGCTCCAATGGTACGCGGCTGTAGAGGCGTACGGTGAAGGTCGGGCCGTCACTGCCGATGCCGCCGACCGGCACCACGCACAGGCTCGCCTCCGGCCGATGCAGATCCGCCACCGGGCACAGCGCGATATCGACCACCTCATCGACCAGATCCTCGAACAGCCTGGCCGGCACATCCAGGCGCAGGTGCATGTCCGGCTGATCCTCCAGCCCATCGATCAACGGCTTGGCGTTCAGATAGCTGACGCAGCCGATGCGGTGCGTGACCCGGCTCAACTTCGACGGCTGTCGGTCCGCTTGGTGCTCGCTCATAAGGAGATTATAGTTTACACCCGATGGCACAAAGTTCAGAAACACAAGAGATTCCCGCCGCCGCCGTGCTGATCGTCGATGACGAGGCTGACCACGCTGAGGTCATGGGCGAGGCCCTGCGCCGTCTCGGCCACGTCTGCACGCTGGTTCACGACCTGGAAACCGCCGAGCAGGAGCTGCGCCACGGTCAGTTCGACCTGATCGTCACCGACCTGGTCATGGATAACCCCGACGACGGTCAGAAAGTCCTGGCCCTGGCCCGCCAGCATCAGGCCCAGGCGGAGACCATTATGGTCACCGCTCACGGCGACGTGCCCACCGCCAAGGCGGCGATCCGCGGCGGCGCTTACGACTTCATCGAGAAGCCGCTGGACCTGGACGTCTTCCGCACGCTCTGCCAGCACGCGATCCAGACCGTCATGCTGCGGGCAGCCAACACCGAGCTGCGCCAGCAGATCGACGACCGCTTCAACATCGAAGGCATCCTCGGCAACAGCCCCGCCATCCGCCAGGTGCTGGCCACCATCCGCCAGGTCGCGCCTTCCAAGATTCCCGTGCTGGTCACCGGCGAAAGCGGCACCGGCAAGGAACTGGTGGCCCGGGCCATTCACACCAACTCGCCCCGCGCCCGCAAGCCGTTCAAGCCGGTCAACTGCGCGGGCTTGAGCGCTTCGATCCTGGAAAGCGAACTGTTCGGGCACGTGCGCGGCGCCTTCACCGGGGCTGAGCGCGATCGCCAGGGTGTGTTCGAGTATGCCGACGGCGGCACGCTCTTCCTTGACGAGATCGGCGACATGCCGATGGACATGCAGGCCAAGCTGCTGCGGGTGATCGAAAGTGGCGAATACGTGCGCGTCGGCGCCAACGAGCCGCAACGGGCGGACGTGCGCCTGATCTCAGCCACCAATCGCGACATCGAAGCGATGCAGCGCGAAGGCAAGTTCCGCGAAGACCTGTTCTATCGCATCCAAGGGGCGCAGATTCACATTCCCCCGCTGCGCGAGCGGCGCGAGGATATCGCACCCATCGTCAATCACTATCTCGAGCAGTTCGCCGGCCAGTTCGAGAAGCAGGGCATGACCATCGCCGACGATGCGATGGGACTGTTGATGGCCTACGACTGGCCGGGCAACGTGCGGCAGTTGATCAACGTGATGCAGAAGATGGTCCTAGCCTGTGATGAGCCGGTGCTGTCAGCCCGCCATGTGCCCTACGAGGTGCGCCAGACCGAGCAGGGTCAGGAAGACGGCTCAAGCACGGTCGGCTCACTGACCGGCCTGAGCCTGGACCAGATTGAAAAACAGGCCATTCGCAACGCCCTGCGTGTCAGTGCCGGCAACCGCGAGCAGGCGGCTGCCATGCTGGGCATCGGGGAACGCACGCTGTATCGGAAGTTGAAAGAATACGGACTGAAATGATGTCTCGCGGAGAACGCGGAGAGCGCGGAGTATCCAATCTCCCCTCTCCGCGCTCTCCGCGACCTCCGCGAGAACCATGAATCCATTACCACGCATCGGACACGGCTTCGACCTGCACCGCCTGGAACCAGGCTTACCGCTGGTTATCTGCGGTGAAAAACTCGAGCATGATCGCGGCTGCGCGGCTCACTCCGACGGCGACGTGGTCTATCACGCGGTCACCGACGCTATCCTCGGAGCGCTGGCCCAGCAGGACATCGGGCAACTATTTCCCGACAACGATCCGCAGTGGAAGGCGGCCGACTCGCGCATCTTCGTGGAGGAAGCGGTGCGTCGCATGAGCGCGGCCGGGTACCGCATCGGCAACCTCGATGTGACGGTGATCCTGCAGAAGCCCAAGCTCAGCCCGCACAAGCAAACCATGCGCGACAATCTGGTGCGCCTGCTGGGGTGCGCGGCTGACCAGGTGAATCTGAAGGGCAAAACCCACGAAAAAGTCGATGCCCTGGGCGAAAATCGCGCCATTGCCTGCCACGTGGTGGTGCTGCTGATGCCGGTTGTATGAAAGGTCTGTGATGACGGGTTGCCAACGGATCATGGCGGCGATGCGGGGCCGGTGGCCCGACCGTGTGCCGGTGATGCTGCATGACTTCATGATGGCCGCTCGCCAGTCAGGCGTCACCATGGCTCAGTTCCGCAGCGATCCGGCCGTGATGTCACGTTGCTTCATCGAAGCGGTCGAGCGGCACGGCCACGATGGCATGATGGTAGATATGGACACCTCGACCATCGCCGGGGCCATGGGCGCGCCGGTTACGTTTCCCGACGATTCGCCGGCCGTGGTGCACGGGGCGATGCTGAGCGAGTTGGCCCAGGTCGATGATCTGGAGCCGTCGGACATCAGCAGCTATCCCGGTGTGCAGGTGTGGACCGAAGCGGTGCGTCTGATCAAGGCCCACTTCGGTGATGCCGTGGCGGTGCGCGGCAACTGCGATCAACTGCCCTTCTCCCTGGCCAGCATGTTGCGCGGCACGGAGAACTGGATGCTCGACCTGGCTGACCCCGACAGTGAAGAGCTGGTGCATCGCCTGCTGGCGTACTGCACGCAAGGCGCCAGTCAGTTCGTGCGCCTGATGGCTCAGACGGGTTGCGACATGCTCTCGCACGGCGACAGCCCCTGCGGGCCGGAGATGATCTCGCCTGCCATGTATCGCCGCTTCTCGCTGCCCTACGAGAAGCAGGTGATCGACCTGGTGCACGAACTGGGCTTCATGCACGTGCTGCACATCTGCGGGCGAACCGATCCGATCGTCGCCGACATGCTCGACACCGGCACCGACGCCCTGGAGCTGGATTACAAAACTGATGCGAAGCTTGCCCACGATCTGATGGCCGACCGCGCTACTTTCATCGGCAACCTCGATCCCTCCGGCGTCCTGGCCCGCGGCACACCGGAACTGGTGACGCAGAAGGCGGAATCGCTGCTGGACATCTTCGCCGACACGCCGCGCTTCATCATGAACGCCGGCTGCGCCATTCCCCCCAGCACGCCCAGCGAAAACCTGCAGGTGATGA
>CAYYGM010000103.1:0-15726 GCA_964471555.1 uncultured Phycisphaeraceae bacterium | reverse complement strand
AGTTCAACCTCAAAGCTGAACGCATCCAGTACTGGCTCAGCGTCGGCGCTCAGCCCACCCCCACCGTCGCCGGCCTGCTCAAGAAGGCGGGCATTGTTCCCACACCAGGGGCAAAGGCCTCCTGACGTTTAGCGGGCGAACTCGTTCGCCCGTCGTCGAGCAAGCTCGACCGCTAAACTGGCGCGCTGCCATGCGCATCGATATCCTGACGCTGTTTCCTGAAATGTTCACCGGCGTGCTCGGGGCCAGCATTCTCAAACGAGCTGCCGATCCATCGCTGCATCCAGACGGCCAGGTTCCGGTGACTTATCACCTGACCAATATCCGCGACTACACGCAGGACAAACACGACAAGGTGGACAAGGCCCCCTATGGCGGCGGACCGGGCATGGTCATGCAGTGTCAGCCGGTGTGGGACGCGGTGCAGGCGGTCGAAGCGCAGGATCCGCAGATCAAACCGCTGCGCATTCTGCTTTCACCGCAGGGTGAGCCGCTCACGCAGCAGCGCGTCGAGCAACTGGCTGCCCAGCCTCGCCTGCTGTTGATTGCCGGGCACTATGAGGGCCTCGACGAGCGGGTGATCGAAGCGCTTACCGATGACGGCGGCTTGGCCCAGATCAGTGTGGGCGACTACGTGCTCAGCGGCGGTGAGATTGCAGCCATGGTCCTGATCGACGCGGTGGTGCGCCTGCTGCCGGGGGTGCTGGGCGATGAGGACTCAGCCCTGCACGAAAGTTTTTCCAGCGATCTGGCCGGCGGCCTGGATTATCCGCACTACACCCGCCCTGCCCAGTGGAACGGCCGCAGTGTGCCGGACGTGCTGCTGTCGGGCAATCACGCCCAGATCGAAGCCTGGCGACGTCAGCAGTCGCAGCAGCGCACGAGCCAACGCCGGCCGGACCTGTTAAAGTAATCGGCTCGCGGCAAGAATTCACCACCCTCCTGCAAAGGATGCGATCGACATGGCGGTATCCACGGATTTGTTCGACCTGACCGGCAAAGTGGCGCTCGTCACCGGCGGCGCAACGGGCATCGGTCTGGCTATTGCCCAGGCCCTGGTCCAGCACGGACCCAAGGTCGTCGTCGGCTCACGCACGCTGGCCAACGTCGAGCAGGCCGTCAAACAGCTCAACGCCCTGAGTCGGCCCGATGATGACGATCACCTGGTCGCGGCCGGCGTCGCCCTCGATGTGACCAACCCGCAATCGGTCGAGCACGCCGTGCGCAAGGCCATGGATGTCTTCGGCGGCCTGCACATCCTGGTCAACTCGGCCGGGATCATGCTCAAGAAGCCCGCCTTCGATCTGACCCCCGAAGAGTTCAACAACCTCTACGACATCCACGTCACCGGCAGCCTCCGCGCCGCCCAGGCCGCGGGACGGATCTTCCGCGAACAGCACGACGGCAGCATCATCAACATCGCTTCCATCAACAGCTTCAACGACATCGTGGGCGTGCCCGCCTATGCGATTGCCAAGAATGCCGTGGTGGGACTGACCCGCAGTCTCGCCAACGAGTGGGCCAGGTTCGGCATCCGCACCAATGCCATCGCCCCCGGCGTGGTGCCCACCGATCTGAACCGCAAAATGATCGAGGGCACCGACCGCGGCCGCCGCCTGATCGAACGCACACCCATGGCCCGCTTCGGCAGTCCCGATGAAATCGCAGGCGCTGCGGTTTTTCTGGCTGCACGTGCCAGCTCTTTCACCAACGGGCACACCATCGTGGTGGACGGCGGCTTCTGCTGCAGCGGCATCACCGATGCGGTCGCACCCTGGGCTGAACAGCCTTCCGCCTGATCGCGATGCACGATTTGCCCTGTTTCAGCCCGTCAAAGCGCGATTTTCCGCGCCGCGATCGTTGTCTGCACGGCGTGGGGCTGCCTAGGATTGCAAATGACCACTGCCACCCCCCTGCCGTCCCCGCGCATCGCCGACGCTATGGCCCAGTTGCCCGGCTGGACCTTTGACGCCGAGAGCGGACGTCTGACCAAGACTTACAACTTCAATCACTTCCGGGAAGCGATCAGTTTCCTGGTGCGCGTGGCCTTCGAGGCCGAGCGCGTGCAGCATCACCCCGAGATTCACAATGTCTATCGCACGGTGGAGTTGTCCCTGAGCACGCACGATGCCGGCGACAAGGTAACGCAGAAAGATATCGACCTGGCGCTGGCCATCGAGAAGTTCAACTGGGTGTAACCGCGCACAGTGATGCAATGGCGCATTGAATCTGTTTAGCGTCGGAGCTTGCTCCGACATGATCCCATGGGCGAACAAATTCGCCCGCTAAACCTGATACCAGCACCCCGCAACGTGCTTCAGTCCAGCGTCTCGATCTGCGGCAGTTCCCCCACGATCGGGGCCAGGTACTTGCGGAAGCTATCGTCAATGTCGCAGCCGTCGACGATGTAGCGCGGGTCAAGCGTGCGGGTCTTGGCTGCCACGTCGCTCAGTTCGATGCGCTTGAACTCGACCTGGTAAGGCGCGTCGCTGACGCGCTGGATGGCGATCGAGCCGTCGGTGTCGCCGGAGATGGACAACTCCGCAGCCTTGCGGGCGGCCAGGCGGGCTTCGCTGGCGTCGGTGGCGCTGACGCAGCCGGCAAAGCAGCGCTGCAGGTAGCCGAAGGTGTCAGCCCGCACGCGGGTGCGCTTGCCCATGTAATTCTTGATTTCCTGGCCCAGGAAGTCGCCCAGAGCGCCGGAGCCGGAGAGCTGCACGTTGCCGTGCGCGTCACGTTCGACGTGGTGGCCCTGCTGGATGGCGAGCTGGGCGGCCATGGGCTGGCCTTCCTTGTTGTGGATGCCTTCGGAGACCGCGATCAGGCAGCGGCCGTACTTGCTGTAGATGCGCTCGACATCAGTGCAGAACTTGACCGAATCGAAAGGCGCTTCGGGCACGTAGATCAGGTGCGGACCGTCCGCCTCACTGCGCCGGCCAAGCATGGAAGCGGCGGTGAGGAAACCGGCATGGCGGCCCATGATGACGTTGATCTTCACGCCCGGAAGAGCCGCGTTATCCAAATTGTCGCCCATGAACGCGCAGGCCACGAAGCGGGCGGCACTGCCGTAGCCGGGCGTGTGGTCGTTGTGGACAAGATCGTTGTCGATGGTCTTGGGCACGTGGAAAGCGTGCAGTTCGTACTTGTGGTCGTTGGCTGCTTCATTGACCAAGCGGCAGGTGTCGGAGCTGTCGTTGCCGCCGATGTAGAAGAAGTAGCGCACGTCGTTCTTCTTGAAGGCATCGAAGATGCGGGCGCAATACTCAGCGTCCGGCTTGTCGCGCGAGGAACCGAGGCCGGAGGACGGCGTCTCCGCCAGGCGGTCGAGACGATCCTGCGACAGATCCTGCAACTCGATGAAGTCATTCTTCACGATGCCGCTGACGGCATGATGGGCGCCGAGGATCTTGCCGATGCCCGGCTTGCCGCGCAGGGTTTCCACGACACCGACGAGGGACTGATTGATCACGGCGGTGGGACCACCGGACTGACCGATGACGACGTTGCCAGCCTTGCTCATGGCTGCGAACTCCAAAAAAGCTTTCAGGGGGGATCAATACGGAGCAGAGATTGTAGCGTCCCGCGGCTCCCCGTGCGCAGGGGTGCTATTGGCCCAACTCGTCCAGCACGCTCTTGGCCAATTGCTGGTCATCTGCACTTAATTTAGGCAGAGCAGCCTCCAGCAGCTCGCGGGCCCGCTTGGGTGAGCCGAGGTATCGGCCGTGGATCAGGCCCAGGATCAACTGCACGTGCTGAAGCTCGCTGTAGCGCGGGTAGGTCTTTAGAAACAGTTCATAAGCCGCGGCGGCGGTGTCGTAACGGCCTTCGCTCATCAACTGGTTGGCGACGTCGAGCTGCTGCTGCTGGCCGAGCACCTGGTCACCGTGCTGATCGAGCAGTTCGCTGTAGAGCCTCGCCGCGGTGGGCAGATCGTGATGGTCGATGGAGGCAGCAATTTCGTCCCGGGCGTCGAGGAGTTTCGAGTTTCGACTTTCGACTTTCGAGTTTGGCGAGCCAGGCGCACCGGCGGGGGCGGGAGCGCTTTCCCAAGGGTGATACCCGTGCTGCGTCATACGCGCAAACTGGGCCCGGCGGCGACGATGGGCGATCATCGACAGCATGTCGTATGGCTCGCGCGGAATCAGGCGCGAGAACAACAACCCCATGCCCACCACAAAGCCCAGCAGGTAACCCGCCAGGTGCGCCATGTAGGCCACGTTCTCGCCGGCCCCGGTCACCTGGAACAACACGTTCTGGCCCACCTGGAAGAGGATCAGCAACATGCTGGAAACCTCGAACGATCCGATGAAGAAAAACCAATAGACGATGGTGACGTTGGTCATGGGGAACAACGCCAGGTACGCGCCGGTGACCGCAGCGACGGCTCCGCTGGCGCCCAGCACGGGCGAGGGGCTGATCAGGCAGTGCCCCAGCCCGGAGACGACGCCGCCGCTGAGATAGAACAGCAGATAGCCCAGCCGCCCCATGCGGTCCTCCACCGCGTTGCCGAAGACGTACAGGAACAGCATGTTGAACAGGATGTGCAGCTTGCCGCCGTGCAGGAACTGGTACGTCAGGAATTGCAGGAACTGCGGATGATCGCCGCTGAGGTAGAACTGCGTAATGCGCCAATCGTCCGCGTTGACCATGCGCTCAGTGAACAGGAACACCAGCACGTTGACCGCGATCAGCGCGTAGTTCACCCAGGGGGTTCGCTTGATGCGTCGATCGGTTCGCGTGGGGAAGAACATGCGGCTGGTTCCAACTGTGGAACGTAAGAACGTAACAGAAATCAGGGCGAAAGATCATTCTGGATCGGCGTGCCCAACTGGGGCGGCGCGGAACGATCGAGATTAACCCACACCAGCACCCCGCTGACGCCGATGGTCACGATCACGCCCAGCAGCAGCAGCAACATCAGCCAGGTGGAGCGGCGGCGCTTGGGTCGCTTCCAGCCCGAGTCGGATGCGACCGGAGCGGCGGCGGCATGGCGGGCGGCGGCCGCTTCACGCCGCATCATCTCACTGAGCCCCGACAGCCCGATCACGTGGCCCGATTCATCCACACGCATCGCAGAACCCGGCGCCGGCTCCGAACTGCCGGTCGCAGCACCGGCATCCGTTGCGGGAGTGGAACTACTTCCGGGGACGGCCGGAGTCAGGCGGTGAAAGTGCGCCTGGTCGATCAGAAATCGCTGTCCGCATTGGCCGCAGGTCGCCACCGCCCCGGCGCGCACGAAGGACGCTCGCATCACCTGGTGGCAGGACGGACAGGTCAATTCGTACATCACCGCCCACTGTAGCACGCTCGACATCGGCCGTCATATGCTATTCTCCCCGCCATGCTGGACGAACTTGCCGACAGCGGCGCACTGCGCACCGAACCGGGCCAAGGCGGCCTGACCCGGGTCATCATCGACACCCCCGCCTGCCGCGGCGAACTCTACCTGCACGGCGCACACATCACCGCCTGGACGCCGAAAACCGCGCACCCCGATGCCCCCACGCCGCAGACTGAGCGCAGCGAAGCCTCGGATCCACACGAAGTCCCCTACCTCTCCGACACCTCCAGCTTCCGCGACGGCGCCGCCATCCGCGGCGGCGTGCCCATCTGCTTCCCCTGGTTCGGCCCCCATCCCAGCGACCCCCAAGCCCCCGCCCACGGCCCGGCCCGCCTGCACGACTGGCTCGTCCGAAACACGCAATATGAAAACGGAACCGTCACCCTCACGCTGACCACGCGCTGCGATGATCTGCACGTCACCTTCATCGCCGGCTTCGGTCACCAACTGGCCATGACGCTGACCGCCCGTAACCAGGGCAACGCCCCCGCCACCTTCACCGAAGCTCTGCACACCTACCTGGCCGTCAGCCACCCCCGGAAGGTGCATGTCAGCGGGCTGCAGGGCGTGACGTATGAGTCGAAGGTGCATGCCGCCCGTTTCACCGAGCAGAACGAGCAGATCCATTTCGACGGCGAAACCGACCGCGTCTATCTGAACACCGAGTCCACCTGCGTGCTGCACGATCCGACCTGGCATCGCCGCATCGTGGTGCGCAAAACAGGCTCACGCTCCACCGTGGTCTGGAACCCCGGCCCGGAACGCTTCCGTGACAGCGCCGACCTCGGCGGCGATCGCTGGCAACGCTTCGTCTGCATCGAAACCGCCAACGCCCTGGACAACGCCGTCTCGCTGGCCCCCGGCGCTGCGCACACCATCAGCGCCCAACTGAGCGTCGAGCGCGAATGATTTGAAACAGAAATTCACCGCAGAGAACACCGAGAGCGCAGAGTCAACACGGTTGAAAACAGCCCATGTGATTTTTCTCTGTGTCCTCAGCGCCCTCTGCGGTGAGTTGATTCCGATCTTTTCTCACTTCACCGGGTTCGGCACGCGGTCGTGGTAGTCGAGGTAGTTCTCGATGCGGTGGAAGGTGATCAGGTTGCTGTTGTGCTGGTTGTCCGCGCCGCCGACGCCGTCGTCGTACGCGGTGCGGGACAGGGCGATGATGTCGTCGCCGTCAAACTTCCAATCGACGTACTGGAAGCCGTGGTGAGCCACGTCCGCTCCCTGCAGCACGATGTAGCGCACCTGCCAGTGGATCAGATCGGGCGAAGTAACCAGGGCCAGCGTGTTGCGGGTGCGTTCGAAGTTGAAGTAACCGTTGTCGGTCAGCAGCTTGCCGCGCTTGGGCGGCGAGAGCATCTCGGGCGGCTGCGAGGCCAGGAACTGTTCGACCGTGGCCTGGTTGGTGCGGAAGCCCTGGGGAATCCAGTTGCTCAGCGAGATGTACTGCTTGCTTTTGGGATCGTAGTGGATGACGAACTTCTTGCCGCCGCCGGGGAAATCGACGAAGCCTGTGGCCGGATCGAAGCTCATCTTGAAGGTCGTTTCATCGATGTTGATGATGGACGCGGTGTCGCCGTAGGGCGGATGATCGGTGCGCAGCATGTCCACCAGCTTGTCATCAGGCGTGACAACAATGTTGCCTTCCAGCCAGCCGTGGAATCCGCCGTTGAGCCAGCTCGGGTCGCGGCCAAGCTCGTTGGTGAATGTCCAGTTGGAGCGCTGCAGCAGATCGCTGTCCGACGGCGCGGAGATGGCCATGGCCTTGAAGCGATGGCCCCAGTCGGTATCGGGCAGAACGTGTTCAAAGGCCCGCCAGACGCGACCGTTGTGTTCGACCACGGGCATGGGCCCGGTGTGATAGCCGTCTTCCGCGGTGAGCAGGCCGGTGTTTTCATCAACCGGGTCGGTCCAGGTCTGTCCGTTGTCGGTGGAGCGGCGGATGTAGATTTTGCCGTTGCCCTTGGTGCAACCGATCATGTACACATCGCCGCGGTGCACGAACATGTTGCTCCAGACGGCGTGCGGCGCGCTGCTGATCTGCGTCCACGTCACGCCCCGATCGGTCGAGCGATAAACGTAGGTCGTGCCTTTCTTGTCGTGGCTGGCCAGGTAATCGCCGTTGGGCAGGATGATGATGGAGGGCGAGCCGATGTACGTGCCGGTGGACTTGGGCGAATGAGCCACCACCACGCCCGGCACCTCAACGCCGTTGAGCATGGTGGTCTGGGCTTGCACCGTGGTTGCAACCAGCCCCATCAAGCTGAACAACCCCGCACAGGTCCACAGTCGGGCCTTGGTCATTGCGAATCTCCTGAGAAAGTTGGGGGAATCAACATCCGCTCTTGAATTGTATCACGCTGCCGGGTGCCACGGCCGCGCGTCGGCCGTGCCGATCACCATGCACATCCGCACGCAGATGTGGAACCCGAACTCGATCACGCGGCAAACCATCGTCGTCTGCGCGTGGTGAGCATGGTCAACCCGCCGATCAGCAGCATCACCGCCCCGGCCGGCTCGGGAATCAACTGCAACATGTGCCCGGGGTGGTACAGGCTCTCGATCTGCGTGGCTGCCCGCCACACGCCGTCGGACAGATGATAGAGCTGGCTGCTGGTGTAGTCGCTGACGAACAGTTCGCCGTCGATCAGCATCATGTCCAGCACGTTGCCGCTGACGTCATCGCCTAACCACTGCACGTTGCCCAGCAGGTCCACCGCCGCCACCTGCAGCGTGCCGTTGAAAGCCACCAGCAGGCGTTGGTTATCCTCATCCCACAGCAAAGTCTGCGGGGCATCCAGTCCCGAGACCAGCGTGTCGAGGTAGCCGCCGTTTTCGTCAAACGCCAGCACGTTGCCGCCCTGGCGGTTGGCGACAAAGAGCGTGCCGTCAGTGGCGAAGGCCAGGCCGCGCGGGTTGTTGAGCGTGTAGTTGGCCCCGTCGGTGGTGTCGATGAGCATTTCGACCGCGTTGGTCTGGGTGTTGATGCGGTAGATGCGATCGGAGTTGCTGCCGAAGGCGGTGGACATGTAGAGCAGGCCGTCGGGCCCGACGATGATCTTTTCAGGCCGGCCGGTGAACTGCTGACCTTCGCTGGCCACCACGCCGAGGAAGGCACCGCTGCTGTCGAAGCGCAGGATGCGTCCGCCGTCGCGCTGCTCGCCGATGAAAATCTGGCCCAGGCCGTTGTCAACCAGGCCCAGCGGATTGACCAGGTTTTCCCCGGCATATTCGCCCTCGGCGAACACCTGCGGGTCCAGCATCCACGGCCCGCCCATGCCGCCGATCAACTCGTACTTGAGCACGCGATTGTTGCCCGTGTCGGTGACCAGCGATTGCCACTTCTGCCAGTCGAGATAATTGTCAAACCGGTGGAAGGTGATGAAGTTGGCGTTGTGCTGATTGTTGGCACCGCCCAGGCCGTCATCGTAAGCCGTGCGCGACAGGCCGATCAGGTCGTCGCCGTCGAACTGCCAGTCAAGATAGTGGAAGCCGTGCGTGGCTGTGTCGGGATGGTGCAGCAGGACTTTGCGCACGTCCCAGTGGACCAGGTCGGGCGAGCTGATCAGGGCCAGCGTGTTGCGTGTGCGCTCGAAGTTGTAAAAGCCGTTGCTGGTCAGAAGCGTTCCCCGCTGGTTGGGGGCCTGTTGCGCTTCGGTCAGCGAGTTGTAGAAGTTGTTGATGTCCTCTTCCGAAGAGCGCAGTGCGGGCGGCACCCAACTGGTGAGTGCGAAGTATTGCTGCGAGGATTGGTCGTAGCGGATGACGAACTTCTTGCCGCCGCCGGGGAACTCGACGAAGTCGTTTTCCGGATCGAAGCTGATGGTGTGGTTGCTTTCGTTAACGCGGATGATGGCCGAGCTGTCGCCGTGCACGGGATGATCGACGCGCAACATGTTGACGACTGAACCATCGGGCGCGATGACCATGTTGCCTTCGCACCAGCCGTGAAAGTCACCACCCAGCCAGGTCGGATCGCGGCTAAGCTCGTTGCTGAAGGTCCAGTTGCTGCGGTCGAGCAGGTTGCTGCCCAGCGGTGCGGACATGACGAAAGCCTTGAAGCGATGGCCCCAGCCGGTGTCGGGGATCGTGTTCTCAAAGGCACGCCAGATGCGGCCGTTCTGAATGACCATGGCGGTGGCGGAGGTGTGATAGCCGCCGACATCGGTGAGCAGGCCGTTGCTTGCGTTGGTGGCGCTGGTCCAGGTGGCGCCGTTGTTGGTGGAGCGGCTGATGTAGATCTTGCCGCCGTTGGTGCCCATGAGGTAGGCCGCGCCGTTGTAGCTGAAGATCGTGCCCCAGATGCCGGGCACCGAACCGCCGGTCGTCCAGGTCACGCCCTGATCGGTCGAGCGATAAACATAGGTTCGTCCCGACTTGTCGTGACTGGCCAGGTAATCGCCGTTGGGCATGATGGTGATCGAAGGCGACGCCACGTACACGCCGGTGGACGCCGGGGAATGGGCGATCACCGTGCCCGGCACCTCGACGCCGTTGAACATCGTGGTCTGGCCATAACCGATCGCTGTGAAGGCAAAGCCGACCAGCGTGCCGAGGAAGATGCGTTTGAAATTCATATCCTGCAATCTCCAGTCATTGGCATGGCGCACTGATCAGCGGCGGCGCGTCACCAGGGTCAACAGCATCGGCGCCAGCAGCACGGCTACACCCGGCTCGGGCACCACACCTTCCACGCGATGGAAGGTCAGGAAGTTGGCGTCGTGATAGTTGTGCGCTCCGCCCAGGCCGTCGGGATAGGCGGTGCGCGAGGCGATGACGATGTCCGAGCCGTCGAACTGCCAGTCCATGTACTGGAACCCGATGTTGGCCACGTCGGACAGATCCTGCACGATGATCTGCTCGACGGTCCAACTGTCAAGGTTGTCCGAGGACATCAGGGCCATGATGTTGCGGATCTGGCCGGCGTGACGGTTGGACACGTAGTTGTCGTCGTTGACGATGCTGGACACGGTCCAGTACTTGTCGGTGGTTTCGTTGTAGCGGATGGTGAACTTCTTGGCTCCGCCGGGGAATTCGACCAGGTCGGTGCTGGGATTGAAGCTGACGAAGTAGGGGTTGGATACGTGGATGATCCCGGCATATTCAGGCCTGTAGCCGGTCGTCAGGTCGACGCGGATCATGTTGACCACGTTGCCGTCGCGGTCGATCACCATGCCGCCCTCGCGCCAGTTGCTGAGGTTGTTGCCGGGCACCCAACTGCTCTGACATTGAATGGTATTGCTGTAGGCCCAGTTGGAGGCATCGAGCAGGTCCGCGCCCAATGGAATGCTCATGACGCCGGCACTGTGATAACCGCCGGAGGGATTGCGCGTTTCGAACCCGCGCCACAGGCGGCCGTCAGCCACGACCAGTTGCATGGACGAGGTGTGATAGCCGACGGTGCTGGTGGCGGTCTTGAGCAGGCCGTTGCTGCTGTTGGTGGGCGTGGTCCAGGAGAAGCCGCCGTCGGTGGACTTGCGCACGATCAGGTTGCCGTAGCCGCTGCTGGTGCCGAGGAAGTAGAGCGCGCCTTCATGCACGAACAGGCCGGACCACGTCTGATTGCTGATGGTGCTGGCCAGCGACCAGGTCTGTCCGCGATCAGTGGAACGATAGACCTCGACCCCGCCGCCGTTGGGCCCGAAGAAGTCGTGCGACGCCACGTAGGCGCCGTCGGGCATGATGGTCAGCGAAGGCGAACCGATGTACTTGCCGCTGGATGCCGGCGAGTGCATGATCACCACGCCCGGCACCTCCACACCGTTAAACATCGTCGTCTGCGCTTGTGCAGAATTGAACGTTGCCACACCCAGCGCGATCGACAGAGCCACCGCGCCCACCCGGCTGCCGACTTGGGACAGCTTCATGAAATCCTCCAAACAGGGATATCGATCCCCACACCCATAAAATATTGTCGTCTATATCCTACCGCGCCGCCGTGGCGCATCCAAGACGCGCGCAGCGAATTTGGCCGGAAATTTACCTTGGGAAAATGGGCAAAAAACCGCTGCCGGAAGCGTTAAAACGCTTGATTTTACGAGCCGCCGGCGATCGCTTCCTGCAACAGCTTGTGCAGTTGCTGGACTTGTTCTACTAAAGCCGGGTCATCGACGATGTTGTCGCTCTCGATGTCATCTTCCTGGTGGTCGTATAGCTCACGGGCCACGATCTCGTCGCTGCCGAAGGTGCGCCACTCGGTGTAGCGGTAGCGCGGTGTGCGGATGGAGTAGCCCATGACGTCGATCTTCGCGCCATAGGGCGGTCGCGGATGCTGCGTCAACGCTGCGTCGCGCACCTCAACGGTGGGGTTCTCCAGCACCGGACGCAGGCTCTTACCTTCCAGATCATCCGGGGCCTGCAAGCCCGCCAGGTCCGCCAGCGTCGGGTACATATCCAGCAGTTCCACCAGCGCGTCGCTCTGTTGCCCGGCTGTCTTCATGCCGGGATAACGAATGATCAGCGGCACACGGGCGTCCAACTCGAAGTTTGACGTCTTGGCCCACAACGTCTGCTCACCGATGTGGAAGCCGTGGTCCGACCAGAACACCACGATGGTGCTGTCCGCCAGGCCGAGCTTATCCAGTTCATCGAGCACCTTGCCGATCTGGGCATCGACGAAGCTGATGTCGGCGAAATAGCCGTGGCGCAGATGCTTGATCTGCTCGGGCGTCAACGGACCGTCCGCAGGCATGTCGGTGTAGCCGCGCAGCTCCTTGGAATTGTGCATGGCGATCTCCGGCACGTTGCGCGGCGGCGTGGGCGGCTGCGGCCCCGGGATCGCATCCGGATCGTACATGTCCCAGTACTTCTTGGGCGCATTGAACGGCAAGTGCGGCTTCCAGAAACCGACACCCAGAAAGAACGGCTGATCCTTTTCCTTCATCTGCCGCAACGCCTTGATCGCCTCCTGCGCGATGCGGCCGTCGAAGTACGTCTCGTCCGGCACATCCACACATTGCGTGGCCGGTCCCTTTTTCTCCGCCCACGTGCCCTGCGGCTTGCCGGGGATGTACCAGTCGGCATAGTGCGGCGCGTAGTTGTAAATCTGCGGCACCGAAAACGACGGCGGATCGATGGTGATGCTTTCGTTCGGGCCCCAGTTGTGCAGAATCTTGCCGATGCCCTGCGTGAAATAACCGTGCTGCTTGAACAACTGCGGCAGCGACACGGCATCCGGGTGCGTGTCGCGGAAGTGCGTTTTCAGATCCCAGATCTTCAGCGTGTCCGGCGTCAGACCCGTGAACAGCGAAGACCGCGACGGATTACACAAGGCCTGTTGCGCGTAGGCATGACGAAACAGCATGCCGCTCTGCGCGAGCCGGTCCAGGTTGGGCGTCTTGGCGATCGGCGAACCGAGACAGGCGATGTCCGCATTCAGATCGTCCGTGGCGATGAACAGCACGTTCATGTGCGGCGGCTTGATCGGCGCGGTCGCCGCCTCGGGGCTCGGCAGCGCCATCGCCGCCGTGCGCAGCACCACCATCAGCAGCAACGCCGCCAGATAAACATGTTTCACCCAGCGCCGCGAACAGGCCGCCTTTTGATCCATCGCGCCATAAAGCATTTCAACCGACATGTGCCGACCCCTTTCGGACAAAACCAGCCCCGGCCAGCCCCAATTCCCCAAAACACGTACCAACTGCTTTACTGTAGCAACGTCGCCCCCGTTACACCAGATCGACCACGATGCGATTGCCGTGCACCTCAATCACCCGCACCGCCGCCCCCTGGTCGATCCATCCGCCCAGCGCCACCACATCCACCGCGCTGCCGTCGATCATCGCTTCCCCGGCCGGGTGCAGGCTGGTCACCGTTTTGCCCGTGTCGCCCACCTTGATGCGCCCGCCGCCGATCTGGTCGTCACCACTGACCCGCTGATGGGCCTGCGGCATCCGGGCCGGCGAGGCGTCCTCCAGCACCAGCTTGTTCAGCAGCGGAATGCTGCCGAAGTAGCGCGTCAGAAAGTAGAACCCCACGAAGCTGATGATCAAGCTCAGCAGCATGGTGATCGAGGAACTGAGCAGCCGATCCCACACAAATCGCGAGGCCGCCCCGCCCGGGGCTGGGAAAAACTGCCCGCCCAGCGGCACCACGCTGATCACCAGCGCCACCAGCATGGCCGCGATGCCCGTAATGCCCAGCAAGCCGAACCCCGGCGTAAACAGCACCTCCACTAACAGCAGGAAAAACCCCACTAAAAACAGCAGAATGTGCCACACCTCCGCCAGACCGATCAGGTAAGGCGCACCCAATAGCAACACCAGCGCGATCAGCGCCACCGCACCCGGCAGTCCGACTCCGGGAGATTGCAACTCCGCATAACCACCCAGCAGCAGCGCGATGATCAAAATCGCCCGCACGCCCGGATGCGTCAGAAAACCGGCCAGCCCTTCGGACCAGGTCTGCCCGATCTGCTGCATCTGGGCTGCCCCGGTGTACTGGCGAAGGTCCGCATCATTGCGCACGATCTGTCTGGAAATGCCCACGTCCTGGGCCCGCGTCTGGTTGAGCGTCAGCAGCGTGCGCCCGTCGTGAATCTTTTTAACCAGCACCCACTTGCCGCGATCCGCCGCCGTGGCGATGTCCAGCGCCGGGGCTGTGTTGCCCGCATTGCTCGCATTGGCGCCCTGACCGCCGAACAGTTGCCCGATCACTCCTGCCGCCCCGCTCCCACTTCCGGGGGCGCCGGCCGCGATCACGTCCGGGTCCGCGCCTTGCACCATCACCGCATAGTCCGACTGGTTCACGTGTCGGATTTCGCCCGTGTCCTTGTTCCTGACCTGATAAACCTCGATGCCCAGTTCGCACATCGCATTGAACAACGCAAAGTCATAGCCGTGCCGCTGCGCGTCGTCGCGGTATTCCTCCAGGATCGGCGACAACGCCTTGGCTCGCTCCGTCGGCTCCAGGTTCTGCCCCATGGCGATCGGCGCACTGTCGCCCAGCGTCGCTCCGTCCGCCATGATGATCTGATCGCACGCTGCCGCGATCATGGTGCCCGCCGAGTATGCCTTGTCATTGACCCACGCGATCACCGGCACGTTCAGACTCTTGATGTACTTGCTGATTTCAATGGCCGCCGTCACTTCACCGCCGTAAGTATCCAACTCCAGCACAATGACCGTCGCCCCGCCGTTCAGCGCCCGCTCAATGCGCCGCTCCAGGCTGGCCAACGTGAAGTCATAGATCATGTCCTCCACCGGAATCACCGCCACCTTCGCCCCCGCCGGCAACGGTATCGCCCCCGGAAGATGCGAAGCGCCCGCCCCCGCCCCCGGAACCGCTTGCGTTTGAGTCCCCGTTTGTTGTCCCGCCCCCGACGAAGCCGCGGCGGAGGCCGATTCATCGGCCGTCTCCTGCGCCTCCGCACCCCCTGCTAGTACCTGCCCCTGCTCACCACCCCCGGCCGATGAATCGGCCTCCGCCACACCCGGAACCGCCGCCTTCTCCTGCGTCGCCGCCGTCGCCTCCGCCGCAACAGCCTGCCCCACAGCCCACAGCATCAGCAACGCCACAACCATTCGCATCGCGTTCATCGCCTCCCATTATATGGCAATCCCACGTGGGACAGGGAGTAGGCAGTAGGGAGTAGGGTGTAGGGTTTAAGATTCAGACATTTAAGCAATCAGGCATTTAATCGCAGGTCCATCTGCAAGCTGACCCCATTAGCCGGCGAGCTACGCCTCGCCGGAAGCCCTACCGCGTTGCACCGCAGCTATGCAAAGACAAAAGATGATGGCCCCCACTCGCTCAAGCATACAGAAACATACACCAATGTTTAACCCCCTCTCCCCTCGGGAGAGGGCCGGGGTGAGGGCCGCCACGCAGAACAGGTTCAACTGGCATCACAGTAGTACCACTGGCGTACTTGCTGTATATTGCCAAGCATGTCTGGCAAGCACAACATCAAGAAGCGCGCGCCCCATAATTTACCCACACCTTCTGTGAGCATTATTTGAACGAGGGAATGTATGTCTCAGCCAGACTTTACATTTGACATAGAGGCTAATCATGAAGATAGAAACAGGGAGTTCAAGAGCGCCGCGACATGGGAGGAGTACAAATACAAGATAGTCAAAACCGCCATTTCAATGGCGAATACAAGAAATGGCGGCAGAATAATCATTGGTGTTAGCGAAAGCGAGGATGGGCATTATCAACGGGAGGGAGTTACTCCAGAAATTGCCGCAACATATGATCAGGATGTGGTTTTTGAAAAAATAAATAAGTACGCCGATCCACCTGTATCTTGCAGGCTCCACCGCATAATGCACGCGGACAGGACATTTATCATTATCGACGTGGACGAATTCTCCGACATACCAATCGTTACCAAACGCGACTATCGTGGTGATATCATTGACCCCTTCCCGATCTTC
>CAYYGM010000102.1:0-15848 GCA_964471555.1 uncultured Phycisphaeraceae bacterium | reverse complement strand
CCAGGACGCAGAGTTACAGCTTAAGTTCGCGGCGTTCGTTCCTGGTACCTTTTTTGATTTTGTCTAAAATACCGCTGAAATTACCGTATTTATGAAAAAAGGTACCAGGAACCTTTTTGGCCCCGCCGGTGACGATTGGCGAAACACACATAGGGCCGCATGATCAAGACGATCGCAGAGGCCCAGAGGCGCAGAGCAAGGCATTCACTTGCATCCAACTGGTCTGCTCTGGGCCTCTGGCCTCTGCGCCCTCTGCGATGGTTTTGCGATTGGTGTGTGGCCAGGCGATCGGCACGATCTCCATTGGCGGCTTCGCGAAACGCCGTTGCGAGATTGGGTGATATCGCGAAGCCGCAAGCAGCGGAGAAACACGCGGGTTCACAGTGCGCTGCGTATCATGGCAAGCGCAACAAAAAAGCCCGGGGATGGCTGTCCCTGGGCTTTCGTTCGTTGCGGGGGTGATGAAGTTTTTACGGCGCGTCAGAGGCGCAGCATGTGGCGCAGGGTGCGCCAGATGATCCACAGGTCCATGCGCCAGTTGAGGCTCTCGACGTATTCGATGTCGTAACGGATCCATTCCTGGAAGTCGAGGCCCTGCTTGCGTGAGCGCAGCACCTGCCACAGGCCGGTGATGCCGGGGCGGACGCTGAGGCGTGCTTCGCGCCAGGGCGGGCAGAACTGGTTTTCGCTGTGCGGGCTGGGGCGCGGGCCGACCACGGACATATGTCCCAGCAGCACGTTGAAGAACTGCGGCAGCTCATCGATGTTGAGCTTGCGCATGATGCGGCCCAGGCGGGTGAGGCGCGGATCGTTATCCATGAAGAACTGCGGGCCATCGGCCTGATTGGCGGCGGCCAGTTCCTGCTTGAGCTTTTCCGCATCATTGCGCATGGTGCGGAACTTGAGACAGGGAAACTCGCGCCCGCCCCGAGTCTCGCGGCGATGGATGAAGAAGAACGGCGAACCATCCTCCAGCCAGATCGCCAGCATGATCAGCGGATAGAACGGCAAGGTCAGCGCCAGCACCACCAGCGCGAAGACAATGTCGAACGTGCGTTTGCCGGTCTGCTGCAAGCGAGTCAGGCGACGGGGACGGATGCGGCGTTCGCCGGTGTGACTGGTCTCGTGCTGCTCGTGGGTGGCGAACGGCTCGATCAGTCGCCAGTCGATCACGTCGGTTTCGGGAATGGCATCGGGGTCGTCCCACAGGACGGTGGGTCCGACGATGCTTTCGATGCCGCTCAGGTCGCGGCCGGCGCCGATCCAGACGGGTCCGATGAAGCGTGTCTGGGCGCCCAGAACACTATCACGGTCGGACCACACGGCATCGGCGGAGTTGACGGCGCGGGCGATGGTGGCGGCGGGACGGCGCCAGACCTGCACGAGTTGGCGAACGAAGTGCATGACCTCGCGGTCGAAGTCGCCGTTGTAAACCGCGCCGTCCACGCTGGCGGTGATGCGCTGGTTGCGATCGACGCCCTTGCGCAGGGCCCGCCAGGCGTTGGCCGGGTCGTGGCCGTGCTCGCGCCAGATGTCGGCCAGGCGGGGATCGGTGGTCATGGCCATGCGGGTGACGCGGGAGTCGGCTCCGCCGTAAACGCGCTCGAAGCGGACGAAGCGATCGTGCTCGTCGGCGATCAGGTGCTCGCGGTAGCCGTGCTCGGCCGTGTTGCGCAGGCGGATGAACAGGACGCGCGGGTGCAGCCAGTTGAGCGTGTCCAGCAGCGGATGCAGGCGGAACATGGTCAGCACGTTCGGCCCCACGAGCATGAACAGCTCGGCGTTGGCGTCGATGGGCTGATCGCTACCCATGCGTACGATCTGCACGCCGCGGGCCGCCCAGAAGCGGTCGTGCAACTGCAACGGCGTCAGGCCCCAGACGGTGCGTCCGTTGGCTTTGGCGCGGGGTGGGGTGACGGGATGGGGTTCAGCGATGGTGCTCACGATGGATCGCTCAATTCAGCAAACCGCTGATTATCGGCGGAAAAGCAGGCGATTGCAATAGTTTTGCGCTGCGGCGGGCGCTGGCGCCTGACGAAGCGGAAACGGCGGCAAAGATCAGCCGGCCTTGCCATTGCCTTTGCGTGAGGAAGATCGGGGGCCGAAGGACGCCACGGCGGTCGCCAGCGGGCCGAAGCGGGCGCTGGTGTCAGCATCGAGCGAGTCGATGATGCGCTGCTGATTGGGGTGGCGGCTCTGGCTGGCGGTGACTGAGCCGTAGCTGGAGCGTTCGATGTCCTCAGCCAGGGCGTGGTTGAACACGACGCCGATCAGGTTGGCCCGGATGCGTCGGAAGTGATCGATGCACTTGTCAACCAGGGCCTTCTTGTCACCGCGGGAGATGATGAGGATGCAGCCGTCGGCCTCGGCGGCGGCCATGGAGGCCTCGATGGAGCCGAGGATGGGGCCGGAGTCGATCAGCACCACGTCGTAGGCGGCACGGGCGGAGGTGACCAGTCGCTTGATGGCGGCCGGGGACAGGACACCCGCCTGCTGAGGCAGGGCATCGCCGATGGGCAGCACGTGCAGGTTGGGCGTGCCGGTGGGCGCGACGCAGGAGGCGAAGTCCTGGCCCTGGCAGACCTCGAGCAGGCCGATGTCGGAGTTCTTCTGTTCGGCGATGGCGTGGTCGCGGTCTTCGCGGCTGATGTAGCCCAGGCCGACCAGGGCTTCGCCGATCTTCTTGCCCGAGACGTTCTGAGCCTTGAGCGCTTCATCGATGGCGTGGTCGTCGACCTTGCCCTGTTTGAGCAGGATCTGGCCGAGGCGTGGATGGACGTGGACGTTCATGCGTCGCGTCAGGCCGCCGCCCACCACGTCGCCGTCGATCAGCAACGTGCGCGAGCCGGCCGAAGCGAAAGACAATCCCAGGGCCATGGCCAGGCTGGTCTTGCCGGCGCCGGCAGCGGGGCTGGTGATGGAAAAGACGTTGGCGGAGTCCTCGCGTCCGATCTGGAGCAGCGTGCGGATGTGGTGCACGGCATGAGCGACCAGCACGCCCTGCTCGTTGTTCTCAAACTTCTCAGGCAGCGTGGGCAGCGAGCCAAGCACGCGGGGCAGATCCAGTTCGGCGTCGGTGATGTGGCGGAAGCGGCGATCGTAAACGCCCCAGAGCATGACCAGGCCGATGGCCACGGCAACGCCCCCCATGCCGCCCATGACGGCCCGCTTGATGCGGGTCTTGAAGTTGTAGGGTCGGCCGATGCTGCCGGAACTGATGACCTCGATGTGGTCGCCGATCTCACCCATGGAGAGATTTTCGATCTGGGACTGGGTGCTGCGCAGCTTGTCCTCGGCGACGCGGATTTGATCGTTGATGCCCTTGATCTCGGTGTTGGTGCGGCCGACGTCGAACAGTTCTTTTTTGGAGGTTTCCAGTTGAGTCTGCAGTTCCTGCTGCTTTTTGACCAGTTCATCGAGCGTGGCGTTTTCGGTCATGCCGCTGGAGCGGTTCTGCGGCGAAACCTGGCCGCTGCGCAACTGGTTGCCGCGTAAGGCAATCTGGTTATCGATGGTGTCCAACCGGCTCTGGGTGTCGCGAACCTTGAAGTGGTTGTCGCCCATGCCCTTGTTATGCAGGGTGTCCAGTTCAAGCTGGATGTTGGTTCTCTCATCGAGCAGCTTGGCCATGGGCAGATCGATGTTGGCCAGTTCTTCGTTGGACATGCCCTTGAGGGCGGAAGCGGCATCGTCACCGCCGCCCATGGCGATGATGGCCAGCTTCACGTCGTTGAGGGCCGACTCGATCTTGCGCATCTCGTTGAACTTGGTGTTGTAGAGCGGATCGAGGTCGTCGGTGCCCCAGGTGCCGGTGAGCTGATCGCGGCGGGTGCGCAGGTTCAGCAGCAGCGTGGTCAGTTCGGTTTCGTGATCGTGAAGCTGCTTGAGGTAGGCGTCGTCGATGGATTCATACTTTTTGTGGAAGGCGTTTTTGTGGGCGCTCATCACCGCCCGCAGGCCGGCCAGGGCCACTTCGGGGTCGGGGTTGATAAAGCTGATGGTGACGAGGTTGGTGCCGCGTTCGTTTTCGACGACCACGCCGCCGGTGATGAGGCTGGAGTCGTCCGCGTCGTCGCCGGCCGCCTTGCGCCAGCCTTCATCCTGCAGCACCAGGGCCAGCACGGGCGGGCTGGTGATCAGGGACATCTCGGTGCGCAGGAATTCGCTGGAGGTGTAGCCGGAGTCCGCCGCGCCGCGTTCCGCCTGGGGCAGCACCTGCTTGATCTGGATTTTGCCGCTGGAGGCGTAGAGCGTCTGCTGGCTGAAGAATCCCGCGGTCGCCAGGGCGGCGCCGAACACCACCGCCAGCAGCGCCAGCCAGTGCCAGCGGCCGCGCAGCAGGTTGAGCACGCGCTGGCGTCGGCGATGGGCTTCCTGGTCGGCAGCATCGCCTGAGCCGTTGGCCCACAGCAGATCTTCAGCTCGGTCGTTGTCGGTCATATGCATCCTCTACACGCCCCGTGGCCGGAAGGTTCGCCCGACCGCGGTTATCGGTCCCACGGCCCGGCGGCCCCACGTTCCCATCATCGGCTGTTTGGTAAGTTGAATTGCCTGTCAGAACACCCTGATCGCAAACGCACTCAGGCCTCGTCGGCCAGCTTGTAATACTGTAGCGGCACCGCCGCCCAGCGCAGCAGGCGGATCAACCCCATCAACAAGGCCAGCGTCAGCGGCAGCAACAGCCAGCCGGCCATGTTGGTCACCGACTCGGCCCGCGGCGGTTGCCACCAGCCCAGCATCAATTCGTAGCTGATCATCTGCAGCATCAGCATCAGCATCGCCGCCAGGGGGCTGACCACCAGCAGCAGCAGGCGCACCCAGGTCCGATAGGGCATGCCGAAGGCGAACGCATAAGCCAGCAGCACGGCAAACTTCAGCGCCGGGGCCGCCTCCTGCATGGCCATCACGTACCCGACCGGCGTGGGTTGCACGAGAGTGGCGGCCAGGTCGCCGGTGGCCACCGCCAGGCGCAGCTCGATGCCGTAGGGCAGCGGCACGATGAACAGCAGCGCCACGAAGGCCGGCAAAAACGCCCGGAAAAGCTGATATCCCAACACCGACGTGACGCAGCCCATCACCACCACCACCGCCCCGGCGTGCCACAGCACTTCCACACCCACGCGCTGGCCCAGGATCGAAACCAGCCATCCGCCGATCAGCAGCAGCGGCCCGATCCATGTGCCGCCGGGCTGACACATCTGCATGCGTTGCCGCCGCACCCAGATCAGCCAGACGATCACCAGCGGCAGCAGCCACAGGTGTCGCATGTCGCCGCGAGCGGCCGTGGTGTTGAACAGATTCACCCATGCGTTGAACGTGGCGGCGACGCCCACCGCGACCATCAGCAGGGCCATGACCAGATGCCAGTCGGTCCAACCGCGGCGCAGTTGTTTGGCGCTGAAAATCATGGCCGTCGTTCCGCAACTCCCAGCGCCGGCACCAGGCGGTCGATGGCTGACTGCCTCTGACCGACGTGGCCGCCGGGGCAGACCACCGCCCGCACCAGCAGGGCTTCATCATCGACTTTGGCGCCGCTGAGCACGATCGAGTCATGCACCACCGCCGAGGCGGACACTTGCGCCCCCGGTTCGATCAGGCTGAAGGTCGCCGCCCAGTCCTCGGCCGTGGGGTCGCCGGCATCGCCGCGGCCGCTGAGCCGACGGTGATACTCGCGCACCGCTTCCAGGTAGCCGGTCAGTGTGCGGATGGCCAGGCCGGTGGGCGTGGCGTGGTTGCAGATACGCACGTCGTGCGACCGGGCGATCAGCGGCAGGGCCTGCTCGTTCAGATCGACGAACCCGACACGGGGAATGGCCCGCAGCGCCCCGCAGCGCAGCAGCATCACGCCGCTGGGCGTGCCGTCGGGCTGGCGCAGCAGGGCGACATCCGCCCGAAGCCGGCCCAGCGCTTCGGTCAGGATGGCCAGCGGTTCGTAGAGCACCTGCGGGGCGTTGATCACCAGCAGGTAATCGTCGTCTTCGTATTGCCGGGCCAGGTCGCACAGCAGGCCGCCGGTGCCGCGGAACTCGAACGGATCCTGCTCGAAGCTGACCTCGCAGCGGCCGTTCCAGCGATTGGCGGCCGGGGTGGGCGTGGCGCGGTCCACGATCACCCGCACGGACAGGCGGTCGAGGTTCAGGCGCTGGGCCAGGCTCAGCAGGTGGGCGTGCCAACTGTCCATCACGCAGCGGCCGCTGTCGATGGGCAGCTCGAGCACAAAGCGTCCCACCGCCCGCCGCAGAGCATTGGCGTGAACCGTGCCGGCCAGCAAAATGGCAGCCTTCAACTGCTTCATCGGCTCCAGCGCAGTGTGCGACTTCTCATGGGTTGAATGTTTCGCCCTCAGCAGCATCAAGCGCCTCTGTGCCCCCGTTCATCCCTTTGCCGGATCGCGGCAATGTCAGAACCCTTCAGACGTGCGGTCGCCCCGGCCCTTCGTCGGACTTTACTGACAATCCTTTGTATCCGCTTTCCGCCCATCCTTGTCCGTCCCACAGCCGCAGTCCTTGCCGGCCAGACGGTGGCGACCAGCCAACCATAATATCCGAAACAGGTAGGGAAAATCATCTAAAAGATATCGGCGCGCTAACCGACGAGGCTCCTGGCACAGGCGGTGAAACCACTCCAAGCCTATGACCTGCAACAGTTTAGGTGCGCGCTTCACGTGACCGGCGATGAACGAAATACTGATGCCCACGCCCAGAAACCATGCGCCGGGAAGCAGGTTTTGATGGCGGAGTTGTTCGATCAAACGCTCCTGTTTCGGTGAGCCGAGTCCGACATAGACCAGGTCGGGCCTGGCGGCTGCCAGCGCCGCGATGATGGCCTGCATCTGTGCTTGATCATTTTCAAAACCCATCGGTGGACAATGCGTGCCGGCAATCTTCAGTTCGGGGAACCGCTGTTGGAGAACCCGGGCTGCTTCTTGAGCACTTCCGGGGGCGCCGCCCAGCAGGAACAGGCTGCGCCCCTGTCTGGCTGCCGCCTCGGCCAGCGTCCAGACCAGGGTCGAGCCGGCCACCCGCTGCGGCAAAGGCGTGCCCTGCACTTTGGCAGCCCACAACAGCGGCATGCCGTCGGCCAAAGCCAGGTCCGCTTCGCCCAGCATGCGCCGAAACTCCGGATCGCGCGAGGCTCGACACAGGTGATCCAGGTTGGGCGTGACGATCCACCCGCCGCGCCCGGCTGCCAGTTCGTCCAGCACGTGCCGCACGCAGGTCGCTTCGTCAATCGCGTGCAGCGTTACGCCGTCCAGCGTCACAATGGGAAGGCGGCGGTCGATCATGTAACTGGCTTCCACGCACCGGCCATGTCGCGGTTCAACTGTTCGGTCGCTTGTCCCTTGCCCTTGAGCAGGCACCGCCACTGGTAGCGGCGAAGAAACCTGCGGAAAGCCGGGTCGTCATAGCGCGGGGCGCCGGCCAACATGCTGCGCACGTAACCCCACCACATGGCCAGACCACCCACGATCAGCGGCGGGCGGGTCATGCGGAAGATCGCGCTGGCGGTCATGTACGCCAGGTCGGTGCCCATGAAGTACTGACCAAAGCCGTGACGCATGCGGCCGGTGAGAATGCCCTTGTGACTGGAGCCCATCGGCCGCAGGTGGATGAAGCGCAGGTCCGGCTCGTCGTAGCTGGCGGCTATCCAGCCCAGCATGCGACAACGGTGGCAGTCGATGGCGTCCCACATCACCTGCCGCACGAACCCGCCGATCTGCTCGAAGCAGGACCGGCGATAGAACTTGATCATGCCCACGCTCATCTCGTCGCCGCACTTTTCGCTGACCAGCTTGCCGTTCCATTCAAAGTACGGCTTACCGCTGCACGTGCCCAGCCGCGGCTCAGCTTCCATGCGCTGCATCAGAATCTCGAAGTAGCGCGGCGGCAGATCCAGGTCCACGTCGATCTTGCACACGTAATCGAACTGCGCGGCATCGACCGTGTCGTACCCGGCATAAAACGCCTCGATCACGCCGGGGCCCACCGCCCGCTTGCCGCGATCGGGTTTACTGCACACTTCGATGAAGTCGTGCTTCGCCGCGTATTCCCGCAGGATGTCCGGGGTGTCGTCGGTCGAGCCGTCATCGACGATGATCCACCTGGCTGGTCGCACGCTCTGGGCGATCACGCTGTCGAGCGTGCGGCGAATGTACCGGCCCTCATCGCGGCAGGGACTGATCAGCAGATAGCGGCGGCCGTCACTCATCCGATGCTTTCCCCGCCCGGGCTGCGTAACTGATTCCATCCAATCCCGTGCACACCGGCTCACCAAAGCGCGTCAGCAGCATCTGCCGCAGATCCTCATCCAGCAGGAACCCCGCATCCTCCGCCAGCACGCGATGATCAGCCAGCAGCCACACCGCATGTCCATCGGCCGCAGCCAGCAGTTTCTGCAACTGGTCCGCCTGATAGATCACACGGGCCCCGGTGATCGGATAGTGCGGCTGATCGTCACCTTCCACGCCGGCCAGTTGCACGTAGTTATCCAACCGCCCGATCTGGGCATCGAGATGACCGACATACCAGTCATACAACGCGGCCACGTGCGGCGGGCCCACGCAGATCACCAGGTCGCCCGGCTTGCGGTGTTCTGCCACGTAGCGCGACACGGTGCGCGGGTCGGGATGGTAATCCGCCTGCACGGACCAGTTCAGCGAAGCGCGATAGGGATTCTTGCGGGCGTCCTGGCCGTGGTATGCGAAGGTCGCGGCGCTGATGGGGTTGGTGTCCTGCCCGATGAACATCAGCACGATCGTGCACACGATCAAAATCATCCCGCGCGGAGCCTGCCACTTGCGCTGCAACACATCAGCCACAGACAGCACCACCACCACGCAACCGATCAGCATCAGCGGATAGAGATGGAAGAAGTAACGGGCTTCGCTGAACTTCCAGTTGAGCATGGCCATGGCATAGGCCGGCCCCAGCAGCGCGGTCAGGGCGAACCAGTGCGGCCTGGGCGCAGCGGGTTGATCCTCGCGCGCCGCCGACGGCAGCAGCATGATCCACCCGACAGAACCGATCACCAGCAGCACGGGCCAACCGGCCATCAGCCAGTACAGGTAGTAGCGCCCGATGTCGGGGAAGCGCGTCAGGTTCATCACCACGTCACTGAAGCTGCCGGCGATGTGCGTGTAGAGCAGGAACGCGCCCCAAAGTCCGATGGTGATCGTGCCGCCGACCAGGGCCAGCACGAACTGCCGCTGCCGCAGGTCGTTTGCACTGCGCACGAAGAACGCCAGGTAAACAATCCCCAGCAGCACCATGAAAGCCAGCTCGTGAATCATGGCCGCCAGCACCATGCCCACCGCCACCAGCGTGGGCAGATAGCGACGATCCTTGACGCCCGTCCACACGATCACCGCGGCTGCCAGTAATGGAATCGGCAGCAGTATCCCCACCACGTGCACCTTGTGCAGGTTCGACAGCAGGTGCACCATGGTGGGCAGATTGATCTGTCCCATGGCGGCTGTGTGATTGGAGACGCCGGCAGGATCAACCCATTCCCGCCAGGGCACTTCATAGGAAGCGAACACCTGCCACAACAGCTTGTAATAGATCGTGCGGGCTGCGCCCACCGCCAGCAGTCCGCCGACGTAAGCCGCCTTGCGGCGCAGGCTGATCGAGTGCAGCGGGATGACGGTCAGAAACAGCACACCCAGCATGATGCCCAGGTCGTGCAGGCTGATGGCGATGAGGGTGGCGACGGCGAAGCCGATCATCGCGGTGATGTGACCGCGATAGAAACCGAGGTAGAAAAACACCAGGGCCAACACGAACAGCAATTGGAACATCGTGTAGAAGCGCCCGTAGCGCGACATCTCGATGTGCCAGGTGGAAAAGGTGATCAGCGTCGCCAGCAGCAAGCCGCCGCGGCGATCGAGCAGTGTCGTTCCCAGCCAGAACACGGCGGGAATGCACAGCACCCCGGCAATCGCGGCCGGCAGGCGCAGCGACAGGCCGTTGATGTTCCGCGCTGATCCGGCACAGGCAGCCTGGGCGTAGCTGAAAAGCGGGGCGCGGTCGTAGACGAAGCCGTCTTCCAGAACGGGCACACCGTGCTCGATGATGCCCGCCACGGCCAGGGCCTGGTAGCCCTCATCACCGTGCAGGGACAAGGCATCAAGGTGAGCCAGGCGCATGACAGCGCCGGCCAGCATCAGCGAGGCCAGAACAACAGCGGTGGTTCCACGTGTCAGCATCGATGGGTCGTCGCGGCGCCGCGTTTGGGGCACATCGCCGCCAGTGTCGTCAACAGGCTTATCGCGGCGGCAGGTTCTGGGATCGGGTTGTAGGCAAGCGCGGCCGTCAGCGAGAAGGGTGTCTCGGGAGCGATGACGTAGCGATTGAAGTTCCAGGCCGAGTGCAGCGGCAGTGTGGGCAGATCAGCGGCGCCGAGGTAACCGGCAATGATCTGCTGGGAAGTCAGGTAGTCGAGGTTCTCGCCGTAGTAGCTGTTGAGGGCGGCGATGATGGCGTTGGCGTACAGCCCATTGAAGGCGGTGCCGGGGTGCAGACCATCCGCCCACAGGTCGTAGGCGCCGCCCTGAATGCCGGTGATGTCAGGATCGTTTTTGTAGTTAATGCGGTCTTCCATGGTCAACGGGATCGCCCGCTTGGCTGCCTTGTTCAGCAGCAGGAACTTGTTGATCACGGGGATGCCGATGCTGGTGGCGTATTCGGCCAACTCGACATTGGCCTGGCGGATGGCGAAATAGACCTGCTGTCGGATCAGGGCGTTGTCGGGGCCGCCGGTGCCGGTGAAGTTGATGTCGAAAGCGGTGTCCACACGGGCCTGGCGGAAAGGGCGGGTGGCGCGCCAGTCGGCGATGTTGGCCAGAACGATGCGTTTGTTGGGATCGGCCGCGCGGATGATGTCGATCAGGCTCTTGATGTTGCCGAGGATGCCGCCCTCCCCGGGTTCAAAGCCGCCGATGGTGGCCTGCGTGACCGCCGCGTTGCCGCAACCGATGTCGATGTAAGTCTGCGGCGTCGAAGGCGAAGCGCCGGTCAGGCCGTGATAGTCGTTGAGGCCGATGTCAATGACGACATAGTCCGCGAAGTACAGGTTGGAATGTCCCGGGTCGCCGGCGTTGGGGCCCAGCAGGTTGGGCAACTGCGTCAACAGGGCGTCGTTGGTGGTGGCGCCGCTGAAGGCGAAGTTGAGCGGATAGTTGTTGATCCAGGGATTGGAGCTGCCGAAGTCGATGTTCTGGCCGCTGGTGCCCAGCAGGCGGACCCAGTTGCTGTTGAGGTTGCGACTGGCGATGTTGTTGTACTCGTTGGTGTAGCTGTCGCCGAGGGTGGCGATGGTAATGGCCCGGGCCGGGCACGCGGCGGTCGCCAACAAAGCCAATAGAACCAGAATGAATTGCCGTGAATGCTGCATGGGGATGCGGCGTGGCTGGGGAACGTCTTCAATGTCTGCGGCCGGCCAACAGCAGCATACCGCCCAGCAACAAGATCGCCGCGGCCGGCTCGGGCACAATCACGTAGTCGGCCATGTCGAAGCTGTAAACCGTATCCGCGCCGTAGAGATTCCAATTGTCGCCGATGATCTGCAGATCACCGAGATCGACAACGCCGTCGCCGTTGAAGTCGCCGTGTGCCCAATCGGCGCCGCTCTGATGCCAGTTGTCGCCGAGGATCTGCAGGTCGCTGACGCCCAACTCGGTGGAGCCGGTGTACGCCATGGCGATCTGCTGCGGCAGCAGAGGGATCAGGTTTTCGCCGTAAGCCATGTTGATGGCGGTGAGCACGGCATTGGCGAACAAGCCCTGGTAGAGCGTGCCGGGATGCACGGAATCAGCCCAGAAGTAGGCGCCGGTGCCCTGGCCGGAGGTCGAAGGATTGCTGGTGACGTTGACCGCGGGGCCGGGGCCGTCGAAGTCGGGGAAGTAGAGCGGGTTCTGCAGGGCCAGGTTGAGCAGGCTGAAGTTGTCCACCACGGGAATGCCCAGGTTGTTGGCGTAGCTGGTCAACTGGCTGTTGACGGTGTTGACGGCATTGGTGACCAACTGGCGTTTGGCCGGGTCGCTGATGCCGGTGAAGTTGACGCTGCCGTCGATGATGTTGGAGCGGAAGCCGATGGTGGCGCCCCAGTCGGGGACGTTGGCCAGGACGATGTTCTGGTTGGGGTTCTGTGCGCGGATGTCGCCGATCATCTGCTGGATGTCGCCGACGATGTTGTTGATGGTGTTGTTGGTGACGGTGGTGTTGCCGTTGTAGATGTCGCGGTAGGTCTGGGGAATGGCGGGGCTGCCGGTCCAGCCGGCGAAGTTGTTCAGGCCGATGCTGATGACCACGTAGTCGAGACTGGACAATTTGCTCAGCACGGAAGGCAACTGCGAACTGACCGCGTCGTCGGTGGTGGCGCCGCTGAAAGCGTAGTTGTACTGGTACTGGGTGGGATTGCCGGTGGCGTTGCCGAAGCTGACGCGGCCGGCGGTGGCCAGTTGCTCAACCCAGTTGCGGTGGCGGTTGCGCGAGCTTTTGATGGCGTACTCGTCGGTGTAGCTGTCGCCGATGGCGCCCAGCGTGACCGCCTGGGCTGCACCGGCCAGCATCATCACCAGCCCCAGCACGGCCGCCCATTGACAGGCAGACCCCCGGGGCTTGCAGTCCCTTGTGAAAACAAATTCCATCACGGCCAATCCACTCCAAAGCGAAAGGCGCCCTTCCACCCACTGCGATTTAACCACCCATCTTAGCCCGGGTGAAATCAATCCGACAATGTTTTTATTGCAGAAAGTCCGTCTGTATCGCTGGTAGAGAACAAATCAGTGGCAATGCGTCGGTGACGGGTTGCCCCAGCTTAACATGCGGCCGCCACAGCGCTTGCGGCGGTTGGGGCGGAGTCCCGGGCGAGCTGCTCGGTCATGGCCTCGACGTCTCGGCCGACGATGTGCATCTGGTACCAGACCTCGCTGTTCAGCAGCAGCCAAAGGCGATGGCTGTGGTCGGCGCTGTCGGCGGCATGCTCGGCCAGCAGACGGTCGATCGGCTCCTGCCGCAATAAACCATCAGCAACCAACCGCGGACGACGCAGGAAGGTGTCGAACAGCAGCCGGTATTCATCCTTAAGCAGATAAGGCAGCGCCGAGTGGAAGCCCTGCTTGGGCCGATGCATCAACTCCGGCGGCAGATACTTTTCGCACAGCTTGCGCTGGATGTAGCGCGTGGTTCGGCCGCGCACTTTCAAATCCACCGGCAGGCGGGCCGCGAACTCGGCCAGCACGTGATCCATGAACGGGGCGCGGGCTTCCAGACCATGGGCCATCGTCATGCGGTCCAGAATCATCACCGGATGGTCCGGCATGCGCACCATCGAGTCGGCCCACAACATGCGATCGACATCCTCGTGCGCCAGTGCGTTCTCGTAAGGCTCGCGGATCGAAGCGTTCGGATCCCCCCGGAAGTTGGCCATGGCCGGACCGTACAATTCTTTCCGGGGGGCATCCGGGAAGTAGAAGTAGCCGAGGCTCTTGGCGTAGCGCTGGCCGCCGTCGTGGAACGAGAGCTGGTGAATCCACTTGAGCTGATGGCCCCTGGACTTGTACCAGCGCCCGTCGGGCACGAGCTTGAGCAGCGGGCCGAACACACCGCTGCGCAACATGCGTGGGACGGCTGCGTAGTAGCTGGTGTAGCGATTGCCGTAGTAGCGGTCGTATCCGCCGAACAGTTCATCGCCGCCTTCGCCGCCCAGCACCACCTTCACATGCTGCCGCGCGAACTGCGAGATCAGGTACTGGCAGACCGCAAGCGGATCGCTCGGCTCATCCAGGTGCCAGACCAGCTTGGGCAGCAGGGCCAGCAACGAAGGGTGAATCTCCTGCTGGTGATGAATGGTGCCGTACTTGTCAGCGACCATCTTGGCATAGGGCGCCTCGTCCAGGTCACGGTAGGGCAGGCTGACGCTGAAGGTCTGCAAGTCGGGCGCTAAGCCGTGGGCCTTGAGCATGGCCACCACCAGCGTTGAATCCAACCCGCCGCTGACGAACGCGCCCACCGGCACGTCCGCGATCATGTGCAGACGCAGGCACTCGATGATCTCTTCTTCCAGCTTCTTCGTGAGCTGCTGTTCATCGCCTTCCCACTTCGGCTCGTAATTCGCCTGCCAGTAGCGGCGGACTTCCAGCTTGTCCGTGGCCAGTTCGTAGGTCAGCAGGTGCGACGGCGGCAGCTTGCTCACGCCCTCGAACATGGTGCGCGGCGAGGCAATGATGCGCAGCGTCAGATACTGATCCAACGCCTCGCGATTCATCCTGCGCAGGTCCGGGGCCGCGGACAGCACCGACTTGATCTCGGAAGCGAACAGCAACCGCCCCTGATGCTTCGCATAAAACAGCGGCTTCTGCCCCAGGCGATCGCGGGCGATCAGCAGCCGCCGGCGTTTCTCATCCCACAGGGCAAACGCGAACATGCCGCGCAGCAATTTGACGCAATCGTCACCGTGCTGCTCGTAGGCATGGATGATCACCTCGGTGTCGCTATTGGTGCGGAACTGATGTCCCGCCTTTTCCAGCGGCGGGCGCAACTGCTGGTAGTTGTAGATTTCGCCGTTGAAGACGACCCAGATGGTTTCGTCCTCGTTGGCCATGGGCTGATGTCCGCCGCCCAGGTCGATGATGGACAGTCGCCGCTGGGTCAGACCGCACTGCTGCTGCGGATCGTGCTCGAGGTAGAAGCCTTCGTCATCGGGGCCGCGGTGGGCCAGGGCGCAGGCCATCTGCTCCAGCGCCGTCCGCTGCACACCCCTTGGATTCACAATGCCTGCGATACCACACATGGGAAGATTCCAGAAAATTCGAATGACGAATCAATGTCCGAATGACGAATGACAAATTGGCGGAACATTCGTTATTCGAATTTCGAATTTCGTCATTCCAGCAGTCCCTGCTGGCAATACCATTCGCCGGTGCGCTTGGCGCCTTCCGCGAAGCTCACTTTAGCCTCGTAACCAAGGGCACGGCGGGCCAGATCGCCCTTGAAGTGAAAACTCTTGGTGAAAAAGTGCATGCGCCGCCGGTGCAGCGGAGGCTTGAGGCCCAGCGGGCGCATCGTTGTCTCCATGATCACCGCCATGGTCCACAGCGGCCACAACGGCACGGTCAACTTCGGACGTTGATAGCCCATGCTGTCGGCGATCGTCTCGGCCATCTGCCGCGAGGTGACCACCTCGAAGCCCGGCACGACCATCGGCTCGCGCGGCGGCGCTTCGACCACAGCAGCGCTGCGCAGCGCTGCGACAAGATCATCGATGTAAACCGGGTGGTGCAGGTTGTCGCCGCGACCGATGTGAAAGTATTTGCCTTTCTTGATGCCCTTGTAGAGCTTCAGCAGTCGCCGGTCGCCGGGGCCGTAGGTTTCGCTGATGCGGATCATCACGCAGGGCAGCTTATCCATGAAGCTGCGCACGACGCCTTCGGCTTCCAGCTTGGTGAGGCCGTAGATGTTGTCGGGATTGGTGGCCGTGTCATCGCTGACCGTGCCGTGCTCAGCATCGTAAACGCCGATGGTGCTGCCGTGGACGAAGCGCTTGATGCCGGCTTCGAGGCTCTGCTGCAACATGGTGCGCGTGCCGTCAACGTTGACGTGGCGGAAATGTTCGTCAGGTTTGCCCGCTTCGTGTTGGGCGGCTGCCAGGTGATAGACCACGTCGCAGCCGGTCACCGCCTGCTTGACTTCGTCAGCGTTGGTGACCGAACCGATGACGACCTGGTAGCCCTGGGTTTTCAGATCATCCAGGTTTTTCTGCTCGGCCTCGGTGTTGGCCTGCCCGAGCAGGCGCACCTGGTCGCCCCCGTCGCGGCAGGCCGCCGCCAGACGCGAGCCGATGAAACCCGT
>CAYYGM010000101.1:0-16017 GCA_964471555.1 uncultured Phycisphaeraceae bacterium | reverse complement strand
GGCTGAGCGCCGACGCTGAGCCAGTACTGGATGCGTTCAGCTTTGAGGTTGAACTGCTTGGACTCGTCCTGGTTGGTGGGATCGTAGAAGCCCAGCTCTTCCAGGGAGCGGCCGTCGCGGGGGTTGCGCTGGTCGATGGCGTTGAGCCGATATTGCGGCTTGTGAGTACGTCCAAATCGCTTCAATCGCAGTCTGACCACGGCAAGGCTCCTGGGTGAATCGAGCCAAATAGGATACCTGCCCAGCCGGATACGGGCAAACGGCCCCCCATAGCCGGCGAGCTACGCCTCGCCGGGGGTCCGGCCCGCGTAGCGGCCCGGCAATTTTCAAGGCGTCAGCGGTTCAGGGGGTGTAATCTCGCCAAATCTCCGCCGCCCGCATCGGTTCCGGCACGAACATGAACCGCTCGCGGGCCTGCTGGTACTGCTGGTAGATCGGCACCCCGGCTTCCAGGCCCAGGTCGGCGTAGCTGCGCGGCGGTTTGCGGGTCAGCGGACGCTGCTGGTAGCGGGGATTGAACTGAAACTCGATGGATCCGGCCGCGGTCAGCAGGGGGAAATAGGCCAGGCCGCCGTGGGCTCGGACGCCGTCGTAAACGAAGCCGTAGTCGCGGTCGCACCAGGCCCCGAAGACCAGCGGCTGTGCGGGCTCGGCACTGATGGTGGCGTGGGCCCACAGCGGCGGCACGATGACCACCTCGCCCGGACCCGCTTCGACGGCGAAGCAGCGCCCGGGGTCGTCGCGGTCGTGCTCCTGCATCAGGATGATGGCTCGGCCCTGCCAGATTTCATAGACCTCGGGCGTGGACCAGCCGTTGCGCGGGCTGGCCTTGTGCACGTGACCCTGTGAGCGGATCGGCTCATCGCCCAGTCGCCCGGCCGCGTAAGCCACGACGCCGAACAGCAGGTTGCGCTGCTGGAGATCCGCACGGTCCGGCTCGCGCCCGACGTCCATGGCGATGGCATAGACCACCTGCGGCCCATCGCAATTCGGATCGCGCAGCGAGGGGCGGATGGCGTCGAGCGTTCGTCGCTCCACCTTGGGCCCGAAGCAGCCGGGCCCGAACGACAGGTCCAGTGGATCGAGCGATACACGTACATCCAGCGCGGTCTCAGGCATGGTTGACTTCCAGGCTGACGGTGACACGAGCGGGGCTGGTCGGCAGACTGATGTGTCCACCATCCAGCGGCACGGGTCGGCCATTAAGCATCACATCACAGGCGCCCTCGGGCAGTCGCAGCGTCACCGCTTCGGGATCAGCGCCGTTGGCCATGCGTTCGATGGTGATGTTGGTCTTGCCTTGCGGCTGCGGCGCGACGTGGATGGAGACGGGGCCGAAGCGGGTGGGCGTGCGCTCGATGCGCCACGGCTGATCGAGCACGGGCCAGCAGCGGGCCTGACCTTCCAGCAGGCGCAGCTCGTTGCTGCGCTCGAAGACGATCAGGTGCCGGGCCAGGCGAATGAACTCAGCCGAGGCCCAGTTGTGCGGCATGTCGCCGACCCATTGCTCAACGGGGCAGTCCAGCAGCGATTGCTCTTCGCGCCACACGCGCGTGGGCGCGGCATGATTGGCAAAGGCGTGCAGGTAATCGACCGCCTTGTCCGCGCGATCGGCAAACAGCCAGACGTGAGCGGCAAACGAAGCGAAGTAAGTCCACGAAGCACGCCAGGAAAGCCAGCCCGCCTGCGTGGGAATGCCCTGGGCATTGTCGAAGCGCTCCAGCACGCCCAGCAGCGCCTTGACCAGCGGATCGTCCGCTTCAAAAACCTGACCCGGATAGATCGCATGGCACAACGCCCAGGCGCCGGAGAGCGGACTCATCGCTTCCCACGGCTTGGGCGGCTGGCCGTTGTCACGATGCAGGTACATCCAGGGCGAACCGTCCGGCATGACGATCGGCAGATAGGGCGCGCCATCAGGCAACGTGCGCATGTCGCGCTTGGCGCAGCGATACAGGTCGGCCAGCAGACTTTCGTAGATGTCGCTGAAGGTGGCAGCATCCTCGTCGTGGTTCAGGTGTCGGGCGGCATCGCGAGCATAGCGCAGACCCACCAGCGACCACAGCGGCGTGGAGTACTCCGGCCGCCGACCGTTGGCGCCGCCGTCGGTGAAGGCGTCGGGCATCAGGCCCTTGTTGGGGGCCGAGTCGGGTAGCTCATGGGCTTGCTCGCGCAGGTGCTGGATGTAGTGCACGCCGCGGCGCACGACGTCCCAGCGGGCGTCGAGACCTTTCCAGTTGCCGGTCAACTCCGCCTGCCGGGTGAGCGTGGCCAGGCTGATGCCGGTCTCCTTGGTGTGCCCGGGCAGCAGTTCGATGCTGCCGTCCGGCCTTATGCGACGGATCACGCCGTCCAATGCACGGTCCACTTCCTGGTCGTGCCCGAGATAACGTGCCGCCTCCAGCAGGAAATGCCCGTCCACCACCCACAATCCGCGGTAAAACAGCGGCCCCACGTGATACACCGGCTCACCGTCATGCACCACGCGGGCCTGCATGATGTTGCGGGCGCAGGCGGTCACCATGTCGCGCGTGTCGCCGGCTGGAAGTTCAAAAGTGCTGCGAATGGGCTTGGCGTTGGCCCAGTAAGCGCGGGTCTGCTCCAGGGCTTGTTGTGCCCAGTTTTCATCCAGGTGGGCCGTGTCGTTGTGGTTCAATGGGAAACACAGCGCGCCTTGCGTGCTCTGTGAAAACGTCGACGAGCACAGCACAAGCTGGGCGTTCTGCGTCCAGTACTCGCGCGTGGCCGGCCAACTGAGCTTGTGCGGATGGGCCACCACCAGCGTCTGCGGCACGCGGTTGATCCCCAAAATGTCCGCGCCCGGTCGGCCGATGGTGTGCGATGGTTCGCCCCAGGTCTTCTGCGCCACTTGTGCGTCAAGCAGATGCACATCCAGCGCCAACTCCACCGGGATCGGCCCCAGGTCCTGGTCCAGCTCGATGCGATACAACACCACGTCCGTTCGCTTACCCTGCTCATCAGCGTGGGCGAAGGCGGTCAGTGTCAGCGTGGCGTGGTTGTAATGCAACGTGGTGACGACGATGGCCGACTCGGGCGATTCGGTGTGCTGCTCGCTGCGCTGCGGGTCACCCAGGCGCGAAAGCTTGATCGCCAGCGTGCGGGCCAGGCGGTTGTCCAGCGGATTGGCCATCAACTGCCCGTACAGCAGGGCCCCATCCTGGCGCACCAGCGTCTTGTGCTCGTCATCCGCAAGCCCGATGCAGGTCCAGGTCAGGCGCGGCCCGAAGCGAAAATCTATGGCGTCATTTTTCACGACAGCTTCACTCCAATCCATGTCGAATCGAGGCCCGCACGGTAGCGTGTGGCTGCTCGCCGGTCGAACCCAGCGGCCGCAACGTGTACGACCCCACAGCCGCGGGCACGATGAACGTTTCGCCAAAGTGCACCACGTACGGCTCAAACGCACCGTCGGGGCTTTCCACCACCGCTTCCCGTCCCTGCACCAGGTTGAGCACGTGCACCGATCCACGCTGTTGGCCGCCGGTGTGGTGGGGCGTGGTCTGCGTGAACCAGTGGCGGCGGGTCTCCATGAACTCGCGGGCGTGCAGACCGGTGCGCTCTTCGCGCCAGCCCGCAGCCTCGGCGATCGGCTGGATGCGGTTGATCAACTCGTCGCGCACCCATTCGGTGGTGCGCTCCCACTGGATATTGGCATAACCGTGGCGCAGGTTGATCGGCCGGGGCAAGCCGTCGAGCCCCAGGCGTCCCCAGTCCCACAGCTTGAAGGTGAAGATGTAGGGCGTGGCGCTGATCTCCAGCACCATGGCGTTGCGGCCCGAGCAATGCACCGTGCCGGCGGGAATCAGGAAGTGATCGTGCCGCCTGGCGGGCCACTTGTTGGCGTATTTTTCGGTGTCAAACGGTGCGCCGCCGCTTTGGGCGATCTCCAGATCGCGGAACATCGCCGCGCGATCGATGCCCTGCTTGAGCCCCAGGTACACGCAGCCATCGTTCGCCGCGTCCAGCATGTAGTAGCTTTCGTCCTGCGTGTAATGGATGCCGAACTGCTGTTGGATGTATTCGGTCAGGGGGTGGACCTGGAACGAAAGGTTGCCGCCGTCCATGGTGTCGAGGAAGTCAAAGCGGATGGGAAATTCATCGCCGAAGCGTGCGTGCACCGGATCGCCCAGCAATTGCCGCGGATGGCGGAACACCAGGTTGATGCTGGGCAGCTCGAAGCGATGCTCGCCAAAACCCAGCAGCAGCGAGTTTTCCTCCGGCACGCAATCAAAACACCAGGCGTAATTGGCCGGCTCGGGCGTGCTGTAACCATCCAGATCACACACCGTGCGCATCCACTGACCGCCCCACGGCCCAGGATCGAAAAACGGCATCACGCGGAACGGGCGATTGGCAGCCGCTTCCAGACCACGCCGCACCGCATCGCCTTCCGCCAGCTTGGGTGCTGCATTGTCGGTCGTATCCAGAAACGCATCAGCCCGCTCCAGCAGCGGCTTCTTCCAGCGATCGCACACGCGCCAGTCCACGAAGAACGAGCGCTTGTATTGCAGTGATGCTTTCAAGGTCGCATTGGACACGCCCAGGTTGCCCACCTCATCGCGGCGCTGACGCAACTGGCCTTCCCAGCGCGGCATGTCAGCAAACACCATCACGTCGCCCTCGTGCAACGCTGTCGCTGCTTCGCCCACGATCAGCACCAGCCCGCTCGCTTTCTCCACCTGCCCCCGCAATTGCGCCAGCCGATCGGCATGCAGAAACTGCGTCATCGTCAGCGGCGAGAGAAATCCGAAGATTGGATCGTCACCGCCCAGGTAAGGCTCGACCAGTTTGTCGATCTGGGCTGCATCGAGAAACGCATCACGGCTGTCGATCACCAGGTCCGGTTTCAATCGTTGCACCAGTGCCTCGCGCACCTGATCGACCTGCACGCCGGTGTAGGCATCAACCACCAGCACCTTGCGCCGGCCGTTGCGCTTGCTCAACTGCTCGCTGAGTCGCGCTGCGATCGCATCCCAGCCCGCCGCACAAGCGTTCCGCCCATCGGGCACCGCCACGTAAGGACGCTTGTCGTAGTTGGCTTTGAAACCCGGTCCGATGACACTGCTGCTGCACTTCACGTTCGGCCTCATCAGGTCTGCGGTAAGAATGAGCAGCCCACGAGTGCCGCATCATTGGATAACTGGGACAAACACACCGTCACCCCGCCCCAGGGCGTCCATGCGTATTCATCCACGTATTGACGGATGGCATCGACGATCTGGGGCGAGCCGTGCGCGATGCCGCCACCGATTACCAGTCGCCGCGCTCCGTAAGCGTGAATCAGGTTGACCGCAGCGGCCGACCACGCCTGGATGCTGTGATCGCGCACCGCCGCAGCCAGCAGATCACCGGCCGCCGCCCGCTCAAAGATCAATGCGTAGTTCAGCTTCGCTTTGCTCGGCCACGTCGGCGTCAGACCGTGGCGCGCAGCGATGTCCTCAATGATCTGCGGCAGGCGACTGGTCGATGCTTCCGCTTCGGCGCAGCCTTTGTTGCCGCACATGCAGCGGCGGCCGTGCATATCCACGATCAGGTGCCCGCCCAGCAGGCCCGACATGCCGTGACTGCCGCGCAGGACCACGTTGTCAACCAGCGCCGCGCCGCCGACGCCGGTGCCCAGCGTCATCATGGCCAGTTCACTTTCGCCTTGACCGGCACCCGCTTTCCATTCGCCGATCAACGCAGCCCGCGCGTCGTTGTCGATCCACAGCGGCAGGTTCAATTCGCGCCGGGACCATCCAACCAGGTCGAGGTTGGGCCCGTCCTCATACTTGCCCTCCATCGCTTCCAGGCGGCGCGAACGCACATCCACAGCCCCGGCGAAAGCCAGCGTCACCGCATCGGCTTCGCGGGTGGGCCGGCCCAGCAGCTTGCGCCAGTGATCAGCCATCTGATCCAGCAGTGGAGCGAGCAGTTTGCTGCGGTTGGCGACATCCAGTTGATCGCGGGCCAGCACCCGGCCGTCTTCCACGATGCCCAGCTTGATGACCGTGCCGCCGATGTCCGCTGCCAGTGCGATCATCACACGCTCCTTTGCAGGCTGATGCTGTAGCTGAAGCGATCGGCGCGATAAAGGGCCAGGGCGTATTCGAACGGCCGGCCCCCCGCATCACGCACGTTGCGCTGGCGCACCAGCACGGTGGCGCCTTGTTTGATCCGCAATTTCCGTGCGGCGGCCGCGTCGGCGCTCTCCGCCCGGATCGTTTCATCCGAGCGCGCTGCCGCCACGCCGGTGAGCTTTTCGATCGCTTCATACAACGGCTGATCCTGTTTCAGTTCACGCAGATCACCCAGCCGCGGATGAAACCAGGAACGGAACCACACTGCCGGCTCACCGCCCGCGCTGCGCAATCGGTCAAGAAATATCACCATCCGGCCCGGATCAAGCTCCAAAGCCCGCGCCACCTCACGGTTGGCCGCCACCTGCTTCAAGCGCCAGGCCAGCGTCTGCACCGCGATGCCGCGTTGGGCCATTTCCTGCGTAAAACTGGGCCATTCCGACAGCGAGGTGCGCACCGGCGAAACCACCACCCGCGTGCCCACACCCGCCCGCCGCTCAATTAAACCTTCACTCACCAGCCGCTTGAGCGCTTCACGCACCGTGCCCCGGCTGACGCCCAATCGTCGCGCCAGTGCGTGTTCCTCCGGCAACCGCTCACCCTTGCGATAGCGCGGCTCACGGATCAGACGACGCAACAGATCCTCCGACTGCACGTGCAGCGGTCGTGGATCGTCACGATTGAGCGCCCAACTGGTCACGCGGATTGCTCCGCCACCAGCGTCGGCTTGCCATCCACGCAACGCAGACGCGCCGCAAAACCATCACGGGCGATCGTGTCGTAATCGTGCCCCGCATCGGCCGGCCAACAGGCGCCGAAAGTCAACGGCTCATCACCGGTGTTGGCCACGCGATGGGCCGTGTGCCCGGGGATGTAGTGCAGCGAGCCGGGGCTGAGCCATTCCACGCGGCAGTTGCGATCTTCATCCATCAGGATCAATCCGCCGCGGCCCTGCAGCGTCCAGTAGTACTCCGCGCGATTGCGGCAGGCGTGAAAGTGTCCCTTGGTCATGAAGTATTCATCGCCGACGCGGCCGGGCATGATGGTGGTGTTGCCGAAGAACAGCCCGCCCTCGGTGCCGTCGGCCACCGGCAGGTAAAGCTGCACGCGATAGGCCAGTTGCCTGCCGTCCATGGCAGCCCAGGCCGCCTGATCGGCAAACACCCCGGCCAGATCAGCCAGCACCCGCTGCTGCTGGCGCACGGCCGATCCCCGCAGTTCACCGCTACCGTAACTATGGAACTGGACTGCACTTGTCATCGCTGCCGCCTCCATGATTCCCGCCCGCCCCCAGCCGTCGCCCGGCGGGTCATTAGTCTAAATGTATAAACAAATGGCCGGAAGTCAAGCTCCCCCCGTCCGCTGCCAAAGCTACCCGCCGCGATCCCGTGCCTGTCCCCATTGCCGCCGGTGCTGCCATTATTAGTTTTCTAAAAAACTAATAATGGCAGCATCGCGACGAATAGCGGCGTCAGCCCGTCGAGTGCTTGGATCGTACGTCAAGGTCGCGTGCCATGACTACATGCCAGGGTGACGCGCCAGGACTGCGTGCCAAGGTTGCGTGCCGGTTACGGGAGCGGTTCGTTACACCCGAATGCGGGTGTAGCATCCGAAAACAATCACCGCTCATGGTTTAGGGGTGGTTGTTTGGTTTCCGATCGTTGGGGCTTCTGGCTGTTATTAGATTTTTAGAAAACTAATAACAGCCGCGGGTGGGGGCCGGCACGGGTGTGGTTGTGATGGGGGTGAGGGTGGCGCGTAGATGGCGCGATCAATCGCGGCGCTAATAGTGGCGAGGTTAGGTGTTGCGGTGGTGTGTTGGCGTAGCGCGTTGCAGTGTTTGTTGCGGTGATGGTCGGCGTTGGGGTTGGTATGATTTACGGTTGATGCGGGATCACTTCTTTGCCGTCCATCTGGATGCGGGCAGTGCCGGGTTCGAGGGTGATGTCGATGGAGTGATCGCGCAGGGTGAGGCTGGACAGTTCGATGCGGTGGGGGAAGGTGGTGTCGGGTGCGAAGTGGATGGAGCCGTCGAGTTGGGGGCGGACGCCGGCGAGTCCGAAGATGATGGCCTGCAGGCCGGTCAGGCCGGCGCAGCAGTTGGCGCGTTTGTGGGCGGGGGTGGCGGGACGGTCGCAGTAGTGTTCCTGCGGATAGTATGGCAGGTGACGGCCCATCCAGAGGTGGCGCTTGAGCACGTCCCAGGCCAGATCGCCGCGGCCGCGTTGCCAGAGCATCTGGGCCAGCATGGGGCCTTCACCGACGTAAGCGCCGCCGCCGGACCAGTCGGGGTCGTTCAGTTCGTAGTGCAGTGGGTCTTCGCGTGAGACGCTGGAGACGCCGCAGGGCCCGAGGAACGCGCCGTCGCGCAGGTGGGAGAGGAGGGCGTCGGTCATGGGTTGATCGCAAGCGTCGGCGCGGATGACGTCGAAGGCCTGGATGGAATAGACGATCTCTTCATGGCCGTGCTCATCGAGGCAGCGGAACCAGCCGCGCTTCGGATCCCAGAGTTTTTCACGGATGGCGCGGCGGATGCGCCGGGCGGTGTCGCGCCAGGCGGCAGGCGGTGTTTCGCCGAAATGCTCCGCGAGTTGGGCGAGCATGTTGTAGCACCAGGCGCGTTCAGCGTTGGGGCTGGCGACCAGGTGCTCCCAGCCGGCGCCGCGCATTTCCAGCAGGTTGCGTTGGCGGCCGTAGTCAACCAGGTCGCCGCACCGTTTGGCCGAAGCGTCCCAGGCGAGGAAGCGATCACGGACCTGGTGGTAGTGCTGGCTGGTGGCGATGCCGTGGGTGACGGCAGCGGCCAGGAATTCGATCATGGCGTGGCCGTTGTAGGAATAGGGGTGGCCGAAGGTTTCGCCGGAGGGCGTCATGGCGGTGGCGTGCACAGCCAGGTCAGCCAGGCGCGTGAGGATGGGCAGGACTTTTTCGCCGAGCATCAGCGTGAGGGTGTGGGGGATGTAATCGCCGCTGTCCCACATGTATTCGCAGACGCCGCCGCCGTCGATGCCGCTGACGGCGAGGAAGGGTTGATGATCGAAGGCCGGGTTGTCCCAGATGCAGACCAGGCCGCTGGCCAGCGAACGGAGGTAGTACCACTCAAGCTCGGGAAGATCGCACTTGATCTGCGGAATGCAGCGGGTGGCGGTGCACACCAGTTGCTGCCAGCGGCGGGTGGTGGGTGTGAGCCAATCAGAAAGATCGGCCGGCGGCGCGGGGATGGCGCCTTGTTGTGTGGCCAGGCAGAGAATGGTGCAGGTGGTTTCTGTGCCGGCGTCCAGTTGCGCGGGCGGCGGTGCGTGCATCAGGTGCAGGCTCATGCCGCCGGCGGACCAGCGATCGGCGGATTCCTGTTGCGCTTGCGTATCGCCGGCAGGGGGATAGAAGCGCCAGTCGCCCAGTTCGACTTTGCCGATCGCACCGGGTTGAAGCTGGGGAATGACAGCCAGCTTGACAGCGCGGCCGCAGCGGTTGGCGAGCGTAACCTGCAGGCCGAAGCCTTCGCGGCCGTGCAGGGGAACGAGGCGGCTGGTGACAGCAATGGAAAAGAGTTTGCCGTCGAAGCGGTGATGGTACGTGCCGCGACGGATGATCTGATGGCAGCACCATTGTCCGCCGCTGTAGAGCAGGCCGACGTCACCTTTGCCGACGCTGCCGGCATCATCGATCAGGTGACCGTCGATCTCGAAGCGCAGCGAAAGCGACAGGTCAGCGGCAACGAAGGGCGGTGCGAACAGGCGCGTGACGCCGCAGACGGTGCCGTGGCGCGGGGCGATGGTTGACCAGCCGCTGCACACCGCCATGTGATTGGGCGGGCCGACGTGGCTGGCGAGATCGAAGTTGAAATCATCCAGTTGCATGTGAGGCTCGTTTTAGAACGGATAATAAGCCACGAAGGCACGAAGGACACGAAGAAAGCCGTGAACCGTATATTTCGCAGATGACGCAGATTTTGACAAGGCGGAAACGCTAGAGCAGACCTATTGCCACTGTAGCGTCCATCTCACGACAGAAGCCCAGCCTGTTTCAGGCCGGGCTACCCACGGACGATGTCCGTGGGCTTCGTCACGCTACGTTTGAACAAAGACTGTGCTAATGGCGGCATGAGGACTTTACTCGATGGTGACGTTGTCGAGGTGGAAGACGGCTTCGGGTGTCGGCTCATCGGTGTTGGGCAAGTCGCCTGCGCCGCGCTCGCGTTCCTTGCCGAGCTTGCGATCTTCATCGGTGTGGAAGGTGATGCGTTCGACTTCGGGTGGGCCGTCGGGGCAACTCAGGGCGCTGCTGGTGGTGGTGCCGTTGACGGTGTGGACGGAGACGGTGAACTTGCGCTTGGTTTCGTCCAGGTTGATGGTGACCGACATCCAATCATGAGCGTAGTAGGAAGCCAGGGCGACGGCTTTTTCATCGTCGCGCACCCAGATGATGCCGTCGTCGAGGAACATGCGTGCGGTGCGCCGGCCGTCGGTGCTGTTGATTTCGATCTGCAGCGTGCCGTGGTCGGTCTGCTCAGCCATCAGGTTGAAGCTGGCCTTGACCTGTTTGGCAGCGGGGAAGACGCGCACCGCTTTGGCGTAGTCAACCGGGTCTTTGTCGCGCAGCTCGAGGTTGAGGCCGGGCGAGCCGGGATAGTCTTCCACGAGCGTGACCGGGGCCCAGGTTGGCGAGTAGATGTTCCAGTTGGTCACGGGGCCGGCCGGTTTCATGTCGTCGAACGTGTCGGACACGGGTTGATCGACGCTGAGGCGCAGGGGCACGGGGATGCGTGCGATCCAGACGCTTTCCTTGCTGACGGTGTAGCTGACCCACATGTCGTTGCCGGGCGGGTCGCCCTGACCTTCAGCGATGCCGCGGACGTAGGAGGGGCCGATCTCTTTGTGCGAGCCTTCGTAGCGCTGATCGGGCACTTCGCCGTGGATCACGCCCATGTGGTCGAAGCTGATGCCGTCGTCGCTGGTGATGGCGACCAGGGGATAGCGGCGTTCGTAGGAGGGTGAGCCGGGATCGGGATCGAACAGCAGGGCGAAGCGTCCGTCCTCGGTGCGCTGGGCGTGGATCATCTGCATGCGGGTTTTGAGCGTGGGCAGCTTGACGGGTTTGGACCAGGTTTTGCCCTCATCGCGGGACATGGAGGCGAGGCCGAACTTCCAGAGAATGATTGCTGCGCCGTCCTTGCGATGGAAGATGGTGGCGCCTTTGCCGAAGTTGTTGACGCTGGGATTGCGATAGGGCAGATCGTAGGAGCGGATGTCATCCTCGGTGGGGACGTTGAGCTTGAAGTCGTACAGCCCCTTGTTGCGCAGCATTTCCCACCAGAAGGGCATGATCAGGTCGTCCTGGAGAAAGCTGTCGCAGGCAGCCACGAAGCCGGCATCGGGCGATTGCTTGTAGTACGGGAGCTTGTCGCTGGTGCTGGGGAAGACGGTGTAGATGGGGCCGAAGCTGTCGTCACGGTTGATTTCGCGCACGCACATGCCGTTGCTGCCGTAGCCGACGATGCACAGCAGGCGATTGTCCCTGCTGATGTAGTAGGGCATGCGCAGGCCGACGTTGTTGGCTTCACCTTTGGCGTAGAGCGGGAAGATGGGGCGGGGGAAGCTCCAGTGTTGACCGTCGGGTGAGGTGTAGAGCAGCAATTGGCCGGAGCCGACGTCTTCATCGATGAGGTTGGTTTTGTTGACCAGATAGAACTTGTCGTTCCAGTAGCAGATGACCGCGGCATGGTGGTAGGTCCAGCCGAGGCCGTCGCTCCAGTCCGGGTGCGTGCGGTTGGCGCGGAGGACCTGGTAGTTCTGCACGCCGACGATGGGGGGCAGCCCGCCGTCCTGGCGATCAAAGTTGATGTTGTAGTTGCCGGTGTAACGCAACGGCTCGGCGGGTCCGCCGACCTGGGCCAGCGCCGGGCCGGCCAGCAATACCAGACAAGCCGGAACCAGCCAACGTGATTGGAAAAGTTTCATCGGGGATCGCTCCTATGAAAAGAATGGCCACGAAGGCACGAAGGACACGAAGGGCGCGTGATGCTGCGGATATCCAGGGTGTTCGGCCCTCACCCCGGCCCTCTCCCGGGGTGAGAGGGGGTGCGTTAAAAAGTGATTGTTCTTCGTGCTCTTCGTGCCTTCGTGGCGCATCTGGTTTTCAACTCTTGTTTGACGGTTCATTCCGCCGCGGTCGAGGTGTTGACATCCGAGCGCAGGTCCAAGGCCAGGGCGCGGAAGTTTTTGACTCGGTGCAGCGTGATCAGGTTGGAGTCGTGGTTGTTGTACGGCCTGCCGCCCAGCGAGGTGCGCGAGAGGACGAGCATGTCGTCGCCGCTGGGCGTCAGGCTGGCGTAGTGAAAAGCCTCCAGCGGATTGCGGCTCATGGCGACGCAGCCGGCTTCGAACCAGTTGCGCGAGTCGAGGCTGTAGGTGAGCATCAGCATCCGCCGCACGTTGCCGGCCGAGCCTTTGTAAAGATGCTGCTCGTGCCAGGGCTCGACGTCCAGATCGTTCTCCGGTACGGCGCTGACGCAGGCCCAGTACAGGCCCGAAGTCTCATCGAAGATCACCTTGAACTTGTTCTGTCCGCCCATCATGGCGTGCAGCGAGTTGAACTGGAAGTCGAGATCGGGCGATGCGGGGTCGAGGCTGAAGCGCGCGGTGAGGCCGGCCGTTTGCTGGCTGTCAATGTTGAGGCGGGTGAGCACGTCGATGCGGCCGTCGGGGGCGAGGATGACGTTGCCTTCCATGCAGGCGATCTGACTGTCGAGGTCGGCGATCGGATGCTGAGAGAGCACCGCCACGTCCCGCGCGATGGGGCCGAAGGCGGGTCCGGAGCGACGCCAGGATTGCGGATCGAGCAGGTTCTTGCCGGCATCGCCGACGAAAAGGAACTGCACGCCCACGCTGTCCTTGTGGTACTGCGGATAGTCCTTGCCATCGACGCGGCCGCCGTAGGAGCGATAGACCTTGCCGTCATGGATCACGACCGAACCGGCCGCGCAGCCGTAGTGGCCGTCGGTGGTCAGGACGGTGGGCTTGCTCCAGGTTAGGCCTTGATCTTTGGAGCCGACGATGGTGACATTGCGCGATTTGGGATCTTCGCCCATCAGGTAGAGGTCATCGCCGACGGTGAAGAAGGAGCCCCAGGTGATGGGGTTGGTGCTGATCTGTTGCCAGGTTGCGCCGTCGTCGGTGCTCTGCATGACTTTGCAGTGATTGGGATAGTCGATGCCGCCCTCGACGCCGCTGTTGGGCTTTTGCAGCCAAAGCTCCATGGAGGCCAGCAGTTTGCCGTCGGGCAGACGGATGATGTCGGGGCTGCCGACGCAGATGAAATCCTGGGGATTCTGCGGATCGTTCAGTTCGCGGCAGCGGTAGAGGACGGTGTAGTCCTGGGCCAGCGGCTTAGTCCATTGGGTGAAGGCGGGCGAGGTTTGTGCGTTGGATGGCCGTGCGGAGACAGTCAGCAGTGTGAGGAGGCAGAGCAGGGTGAACAGGCGATGTTGATCCATCATGGCGAGTTCCCTGAAGACGAAGTGTGAACGTGGTCAGTGCAGCCAATCGCGACGCAGACCGGATCATCGTAACAGAGCGGCGCACGTTGTTGCAGAGGAACGGCCATCGCGGAAGTCAACCGTGCGCGGGCACGCAAGACTTGCTCGCCTGTGGGATCACCGCCGGCCACGCGATCAATCGACAGCCATGGTTCCCCAGCGGCTGGTGTCGCTGTAGCTGCTTCCAGCCGGCTCCATGATGTCCTGGCCGTTGATCAGCAGGCCGAAGTCCAGGCTGGTGATGCCGGGATTGGTGGCGGTGATCACATCGCCTTCAAAGGTGACGTATTCGGTGCTGCCGTCGAGGTAGGCGTAGTTGTGGCCGCCGTTGGTGTTGCTTTGGAAATTGCTCACTCGTCCGCCGACGTGCGGGCCGTTGAGCCAGGTCGGCGGGCTGAGGTTATTACCGCGGCCCCAACCGACCCAGCCGGGGGCGGAGGTCGAGGGATCACCGTTGGTGCCCCAATGGGCCCGCAGGACGGAGCTGTTATGAATGGTGACGTCGTCATGGAACGTGACGACGTGGGTGCGTTTGTACATGCCGGTCTGGCCGAAATGCGTCACCACGCCGTTGGCGTCGTAGGTGAAGCGGTTGATGTCATCGGGTGCGAAGGTGCCGGAGGCCAACGCTTCCCGCTGCTGCACGGCCGGACAGATGTAAACATTTTTGCTGCTGGTGATGTACTTGTAGCTCAGGCCGATCCATGAAGACTCATTGATGTTGGTCGTGAGAGGCAACACGATGAGGTATTGGCCGCGGGGCATCGGTCCGGCGTGCTGATAGGGGAACGTGTCATGGTTATCAACGGAGTACGCCATGGCCCCGGCGTTGAGTTGGCGCAAATTGGAGGCGCAGGCGATCTGCTGGGCGACCTCGCGGCTGCGGGTGAGGGCGGGCAGGAGGATGGAGATCAGCAGGGCGATGATGCTGATGACCACCAGCAGTTCGATCAGAGTAAACCCTGCGTGTTTCCTCTGCCTCACTGCCCTGTCTTCGACCCTGAGGCTCAGACCCGTAGGGAGCTTGTCGAAGGACAGTTCGATCAGGGTGAAGGCGGATGATCGAGCCGAAAGAGTTTTCATGGACGGAACCTCATGTTCAGTTGTGGGGCGTGTGGCGTGGGTGGCGTTCGAGGCAAAGAATCGAGCGGCGGTCAGGCCGCTCGATCCGCGTGAAGCAATCAGTTTTTCCGACGCAGGATCAGCGTCGCGCCGAGTCCCAGCAGCAGCATGCTGGCAGGCTCGGGGATGTCCGCGATGTAACCGCTCATTTCACCGGTGCTGGCGTTGTAGGAGAACTCCCAGTAAAGCTGCTTGCCGGAGATGCCGTTGACCAGCTCCTGGGCCTCGGTCTGCGTGCCGCCTTCACCCTTCATGCGAATGGCGATGCGGGCGCCGTCACTCGGCTGCGTGCTGGCCGGTTCGGTGAAGATGAAGCCAAGCGCGCTGTCGCTGGCTGGATCGGTGTTTTTCAGCCAGCCGAGGAAGAAGGAGTTGTCGGCCGCCGAGCCGTCGATCCAGAGTGTGCCTGAAGCGAACAGGCTGTCGGTGGTCATATCGACGGTGCCGATGGTGGTGTCCACGTACTGGCCGCGTGAAGCCGAGGCGCGGGCGATGATGCCGCCTGCTTCACCGGTGCTGGCGCCGCCGGCGTTGTTGGAGCTGGCGTAGCCGAAGTTGTTGGGGCTGGCGGTGGCGCCGGCGTTGGCAGCCCAGCCGGCAGTGCTCGCCGCGGGGGCGCTGTCGAAGGTCTGCGACTCCGATCCGCTCTGTGTGGTGTAGGTCAGGTCATCCACATACGCTTCCCATTTCAGACTGGTGTTGCTGTGGCCGTACTGGTTCTGCAGCAGGCCGAAGGCGTCATAAGTCGAGATGGGATTACTGATGGTGGCGGTTCTGTCGTAATACACCGCAGCCTGGATTGTGGTGGCGACGCAGAACACAGCCGCCGCTGACATCAGAATCAAGACTCTGTTGCCAATCATGTCTTCCTCCGTTGCAAAAAGGTGAATAAAATGTCCGTTGTAATCCAACACGATGTCATTGCTGCATAGAGATGCCTTTGAGTTCCTCCTGTGTTGGGAATTGAATTTTCAAGAGCCAAGCGCATCGGAAAACTCCTTGCGTCACTCTCAACCATATCCGCAACGACTTCCCGATACCTTGTCAATTTCAGTGAACGACCTGCCGCATCAGGAAGCCGCCCCCGGAAATGGTGGAAGAAGCAGCGGAACCGGGTCGATGTTCGACAAAGCGCCGCCAGGCGGTTGAGCCTTGCAGCGCGGAGTGAGCGGGAATCAGCAGCAGCGCCGGCGAGCCAGTAGGCCGATGCCGCCCAGCAGCAGGGTCAGAGCTGCCGGTTCGGGGATGGACACCTGGGCCAGGGCCTGATCGAAGGAC
>CAYYGM010000100.1:0-16141 GCA_964471555.1 uncultured Phycisphaeraceae bacterium | reverse complement strand
TACCAGAATGAGGACTACACATTTTTCTTCAACAATTCGGACGTCGGCAGCGGTAAAGTGGACAGCGTGAACTGATACGTCGCCCCGTGAATTCGATGGACTCAACAGGCTCACAAGGTTGCAGATCTCATGGCATATACGCAGGACTCCCGACTCGGACGAAACATTGATCTGGCCGGCTTCGTACGGCCAAGTGTTTGCGCGATGATAGTCGCCGCGACGCTGTGGACCCTGGTCCATCCAGTCATCGCAGACACGCAAACGCCGCAGCGCCGCTATGCGATGACCGTCTCGGGCCAAACCGCACAACCGGCCGTGGCCATTGAAAACATCTGCGCCTGGCCCAACCTCACGAAGCTTCCGGATGGCAGCATCACCGCCACCGTATTCAACCGGCCCAGTCACGGCCTGCTGCTCGGTGACATCGAAGTGTGGGCCTCGACCGATCAGGGCGCTACCTGGCAGAAGCGCGGCACACCCGTCATGCACGATGCCGACGCTGCGCCCAACACCCGCATGAATCACGCGGCAGGTTTGGCTGCCAATGGCGATCTGATCGTCATCGGGGCCGGCTGGTCGCTCGAGTACAAAGACCCCGGCAATCCTGATGCGGGATTCAATCGCGGGCAAAGGTTGCGGCCATGGGTGTCACGCTCTTCTGATGGCGGCAGCACCTGGCAGACGGATCGCGAGGCGTTTCCCGCTGTGCCACCCGATCAGGGCGGCGTGTATGCCCCCTTCGGCGACATCATCCGCGGCCGGGACGGCGACCTGCGCGTGGCGGCCTACAGCTACTCGAAGGAAAATGAGAATGAGCGTCATTCCTATGTCCTGCGCAGCCGCGATGACGGCCGAACATGGGGTGAACCGGTCTGCATCGATCCCGAACGATCGCTCAACGAAACATTCCTGATTCACCTGGGTGAAGGACGCTGGCTGGCGGCGGCCAGGGACAAGCTTCTGTATCTCTATGAATCGAGCGATGACGGCATCACGTGGCAGTATCGCGGCCCGCTGACGGAGCAGGACGAGGTGCCGGCACATTTTCTGCGTCTGGCTGACGGTCGGCTTCTTCTGTGCTACGGACATCGGGTCAAAGAAGACGAACACGTCGCTGCCCGCATCAGTGACGATGAGGGGCGAACCTGGTCCGAGCCGATCCGCCTGGTGGACTTCATCGGCTGGGACGGCGGGTATCCCAGCAGCGTGCAGTTGGACAGCGGCGAAGTGGTCACCGCCTACTATGCTCGCAAGACGACCTATTGTGATGGCTACCACATGGGTGTCGTAAAATGGAGTCCGGATGCCAGTTTTGCCAAGCGCGTGCAAACGCAACCGCAACCCTGAGGGGAATGACGCATCATGTGCCGCAAGGTAAGCCGGCTTTTTGTGCTGATGTTGGCGGCCGCAGGGTATCTGTCTGCCCCGGCGGCTTCGGCGTCTCCCCTGCAACAGGTCACCGTGTTCCAGCAGGGCGAAGGCGGCTACAACACTTTCCGCATCCCCGCTATCGTGCAGGCGCCCAATGGCGCGCTGCTGGCTTTCGCCGAAGGTCGTGTCAACAGCGCCAGCGATTTCGGCAACATCGACGTCGTGATGAAGCGCAGCTTCGATGGTGGTCTGACCTGGAGTTCGCTTCAGGTCATCGACAGCAACGGCAGCAAAGAGGCCGGCAGCGCCACGCCCGTTGTTGATTGGAACACCGGCAACATCGTGCTCACCTACGTCATCGACCGCTACACGACGGACAATCCCACGGTCATACCGTACCCCGTGTGCAAGATCAGCACCGACAACGGGGCCACCTGGTCGGCCCGCACCGACATCAGCGCCACTGCCAAATCGCCCAACTGGAACCATTACGCCCTGGGCACGGTGCACGGCATCCAACTGCAGCGCGGGCCGCACGCAGGCCGGCTGGTCGTCGCCGGCAATCACACGCTCGCCGATCAACCCCTCAACCCCGCCGGCCGCGAAGCACACATCATCTACAGCGACGACGGCGGCGTTACCTGGCAGATCGGCGGCCTCCTGGTCTATCCCACCAGCACCCGCAATCCCAATGAATCCACGGTCGTCGAATTGACCGACGGCCGCGTCTATATCAACTCCCGCAATCAGAATGGGGCCGACAAACGCCGGCTTTTCGGCTACAGCAGTGACGGCGGCGAGACCTTCCCCGATCTGGCCCAGGTCGAGTATCAGTTGATCGATCCCGTCGTGCAGGCCTCCCTGCTGCGCTACGCGGCCACCGATCAGGGCGATGCCGTCAACCGCATTCTCTTTGCCAATCCCGCCAGTGAAACAGCCCGCGTGCGCATGACCATCAAGAGCAGCTTCGACGAGACGGTCACCTGGAACGGCGGCAAGCTGGTTTGGCGCGGTCCGGCCGGCTACAGCGACATGGTCCGCACCACCACCGGCGGCGGCTTGTTGTACGAGAACGGCACCAGCGCCTATTACAACCGCATCAGCTTCGCACGCTTCGACACCGCCTGGCTAGACAATCCCGCGGTCATGCAGATCGACTTCCGCGATTACACCGCCAATGACCAGGAAGGCAACGGCATCAACGGCGCCTTCCAGGGCGGCCTGACCTTTGTCACCGGTGACCCGCGCTTCGGCAGCGGACATGCCGTCCACTTTGATGGCGACAATGACATGGTCCGCATTGCCGACACCTCCAATCACATTCTCGACTTCGACGCTACCGACAGCTTCACGCTGGAAGCAGTCTTCCGCACGACTTCTCATACCAGCGGCGGCGCCGGCGGCAGCGGCCCACTGATCGCCAAGGACGTCAACTCCGTGGGCACACCGGAATACTGGCTGCGCGTGATCGACGGCAATCTGCAGTTCACCGCCTACGATGGCGCCACGCTCGACCGCATCACCGGCACCACCCATGTCAGCGACGGCAAGTGGCACCACGTGGCCGCGGTCTTCGATCGCCAGAGCGGCCTGATGAGCATGTATATCGACTACCAGCTCGAAGACACCGAAATCATCGACCTCACCGGCGGCTTTGCCAACAGCAATGATCTTCTACTGGGCGCCTTCAACGTCAGCTCCTCGGGCTACAAACGTTTCCTGGGCGATATGGATATGGCCCGCATCTCCATGGGCGCCTTGGGCATGGGCGACTTTGTGCAGCCGACCTTTCCACCCGGCGATGCCAACGGCGATGGCATGGTCAACCTGGCCGATCTGCAAATCCTGGGTGATCACTGGCAGTCCGGCGACGCCTACTGGTTGATCGGCGACTTCACGGGTGACGGCGTGGTCAACCTGGCTGATTTGCAGGTGCTGGGCGACCATTGGGGCTACGGCGTATCGCCGGACATGACGTTTGACCAGGCGCTGCGACAACTCGGCCTGAGCATACCCGAGCCCGCTGTGGGTTTTTATCTGGTCATCGGTGTCATCCTGTTGGGTTGTCGAACGACTACTGTGTTACGAGCTCGTTTGTCTTGCCCGGTGGATTGAGGGCTTGGTGTCCTGTGGAAAAGGAGATTCATTCGTGAGCGATCTGCTTCGTCCCAATCGCGTGCTGGATAAACTGCGCGGCGGAGAAATCGTCGGCTGCATGAAGGTCAATCTGTCTGACCCGTGCGTGGTTCAGATTGCGGCCTTGTGCGGTTTTGATTGCGTCTGGCTCGATGCCGAGCACGTGCCCAACACATCGCGCGATCTGGAAAACAGCGTGCGGGCAGCCCACGCCCATCAGATCGACGCCATCGTCCGGGTGCCCCGCGGCAGCTACACCGACCTGATTCGCCCGCTGGAAATGGATGCGGCGGGCATCATGGTTCCCCACGTCATGTCGCCGCAGGACGCTCGGGACATCGTGCGCATGACGCGCTTCCACCCCCTGGGCCGGCGGCCGCTAGACGGGGGCAATGCCGACGGCGCGTTTTCCAAGGCTGATCTGCAAGCTTACATTCGGCACGCCAACACCCAGAAACTCATCATCGCCCAGATCGAGGACGTTGAAGCGGTTGAGACGCTCGATCAGATCGCCGCGGTGGAAGGGATCAACATGCTCTTCTTCGGCCCCGGCGATTTCAGTCAGAGCCTGGGCTGTCCCGGGCGCACCGATGACCCGCGCGTGGCTGAGGCGCGGCGGCGCGTCGCTGAGGCGGCTGCCCGGCATGGCAAGTTTGCCGGCACCGTGTGCGATCTGTCCGCAGTCAGCGATCTGGTTCATCTGGGCTATCACCTGCTCAACATCGGCTCTGACGTATCCGGGTTGAACAAGTATTTCATGCAGGCCGCGTCGGCATTCAGCCAGGTGAACAAGCTGGACATGATCGCCAGCAAATGAGCGCCGGCAAGCAGGTTGTACGGATCGCGCCGTGGTCGTTCAATGTGCTGATGGCGTAGCGCGGATCAACTCGACCCAGTGATGGGCTTTGACGTGGCAGCCGTCGGCGACCTGGTGGCGGCAGGAGAAGCCGTTGGCGCAGATCGCGGTGTCGGGATGTTTCTGCATGGCCTGCTTGATGGCCGGGAACAGCCGCTGATCGCCGATGGCCATGGACAGGTCGTAGTGTTCGTAGCCGAACGAGCCGGCCATCCCGCAGCAGCCGGCATCCACTTCCCGCACCTGTAAACCTTCAATGCGCCCAAACAGTCGCAACATGCCTTCGGTGCCGAACAGGGCCTTCTGATGGCAGTGCCCGTGCAGCAGGATGTGCGAGGTCGCGGCGGTCAGCGTGGCGCGGATGCGCCCGGCATCGAACTCGTCAGCCAGGAACGTGTCGAGCATCTTCACCTGTTGCTTGATCCGCGCCCCCAGCGCTTCGTCATCGATCAGGTCCGGCAGGTCATCGACCAATGCCGATGCGCAGCTCGGTTCCAGGCAGACGATCGGCAAACCCTGCGCCGCGAAGCGATCGAGGTTGCGCAATGTCTTTTCACCATCTCGTGCCGCATCGCGCACCATGCCCTTGGACAGGCGCGGCCGCTGACAGCAACCAGCGTTAGCTGCCACCACGCGATATCCGCAGTGGGTCAGCAGCTCGACCGCGGCTGTTGCAATGCGAGGTTCGTAGTACCGAGCATACGTGTCATCAAACAGCACCACGGTTGGCCGGTTGTCCGCCGTTGGCGTCATTTGCCGTGATTTGAAGGGTTTTCTGGCATAGGACGGATACGGCCGGCGTGCGTCGATGCCGGTGATGCGCTGCATCAACTGCTTGAACGGCCCAAGCTTCTGCACCGCATTGACCAGCGACGCCAGCGGGCCTGCGATCCACGCAGCGGTCATCGGTGCGTTGCCCATGATGCGGTAACCCAAAGGCAGACCGTGACGATCGTGGCGCATCTGCAACACGTCGCTCTTGAGCTTGGCCATGTCCACGCTGTTGGGGCACTCCGACTTGCAGGCTTTGCACGCCAGGCAAAGCTCCAGGGCATGAGCTACGCCGTCGCCGGCCAATGCGTCGTTGGGTGAAGCTTCCAGTTGTCCGCTCATGGCCAGGCGCAGTGCGTTGGCCCGGCCGCGGGTGCTGGCTTCTTCGTCACGGGTGGCCATGTAGCTGGGGCACATGGTGCCGACGTCGATCTTGCGGCAGGCGCCCACGCCGTTGCACTGTTCGACCGCATGGGCGAAGCCGTCCTGATCGCGGTAGTGGAAGTGGGCTTTGACCTCAGCCAGTCGTTGCTGGTAGCCGCTCATGCCGTGGCGCAGGTGCTCGGTCATGGCGGGCGTGTCGAGGATTTTGCCGGGGTTGAGCAGGTGTTGCGGATCGAACAGTTGTTTGACCTGCCCGAACGCGGCATAAAGTGCATCGCCGAAGAACGCGCGGATGAATTCGCCGCGCACCTGTCCGTCGCCGTGCTCGCCGGACCACGAGCCGTGATACTGGCGCACCATCTCGAACGCCTCGTAGGCGATGGCCCGCATCTTCCTGACATCTTCCGGATCGTGCAGGTCCAGCATGGGCTTGGGATGCAGCACACCCACCGAAGCGTGCGAACTGACCGGCATGAGCACGCCATGCTTTGTGCAAACTTCGCGCAGACGCTGGATGTATTCAGCCAGGTGCTCGACCGGTACGCAGGCATCATCCACGAAATCCAGCGGTTTGCGCGTGCCTTTGACGTTGGATTGCAACCCCACGCCCAGGCGGCGCACTTCCCAGACGTGGTTGATCGACACCGGATCATCGCACAGGGTGTAACCAGTGCCGATGCCGCGCTGCTGCATGGCGCGGGCGAAATCCCGGGCTTTCTGTTGCGCCTGCTCTGCGCTGTCAGCCATGAACTCCACGATGAGCACGGCCGTGGGCTCGCCGCTGATGAATCCCGCCATGTGGCGCGTGGCGGGGCTGATGCGTGCTTCGCGGATGATGAACTCGTCGAGCAGTTCGATGGCCGAAGGTCGATATTCCAGCATCGTCGGCACGTGACGCAGCGATTCGATCAGGTCATCGAAGTGCAGCACGCACAGGCACGTTGCGCCCGGCAGCGGGACCAGGTTGACTTTGGCCTGCAGGATGACGCCCAGCGTGCCTTCGCTGCCGCAGATCAGGCGCGACAGGTTCCAGGCCCCGCCGGTTGGCACTTGTTCGCCGCCGTTTTTTCCGGGGGGCGGGATCAGTTCATCGAGGTTGTATCCGCCGACGCGGCGCATCACCTTGGGGAAACGGGCTTCGATCTCGGCTGCCTGCTCGCGCACGATGTTGCCGACGCCGCGATAGAGTTCGCCCAGTCGTGTGGTTTGTGTTTCATTGGCTAACCATGTTTTCGCATCGCATGGCTCCAGGCGGACGATCTCGCCGTCGGCCAGCATGACGCGCAGGGCGATGATGTGGTCGATGGTTTTGCCGTAGATCACCGAGTGCATGCCGGAGCTGTTGTTGGCGATCATGCCGCCGACGGTGGCGCGGCTGGTGGTGGCGGGGTCGGGTGCGAAGTGCAGGTGCGTGTGCTGGATCTGGCGATTGAGCGCGTCGCGTACGATGCCGGGCTGCACGATGGCCCAGCGTTCCTCCGCATTGACCTCGACCAGCGCATTCATGTACTTGGAAAAGTCGAGCACGATGCCGGTGCCGAAGGTCTGACCCGCCAGGCTGGTGCCGCCGCCGCGCCCGGTGATGGGCACGTTCATCTCCCGCGCGATGCGCAGCACGGCCGCCACGTCCTGCTCATGGCGCGGCACGACCACCGCCCGCGGCATCATCTGGTAATGGCTGGCGTCCGTGGCGTACACCCCGCGCCGGGTCAGATCGGTGAACACTTCACCCTGCACGGCTGCACGCAGGGCGCTTTCCAGCGCGTCATGCTCCGGATGAACCGAAGAACCGGTGCCGACGGTGCCCGGCGTGGTGTGCATCGGCATATCCTAACGCCACTTGAGCGAGTCTGATCGGTTGATCGCCGTCACAGCGTCACCACGCTCGCATCGCGCTGCGATTGCAGAGCGGCCGTGAACAATTGATGGCTGAGCAGCACTTCCTCGGGACGCACGCACCCGGCAAAGCGCTTGATCGGTTTGCCTTCGACCAGTTCGTACAGAAACGCGGCCCACATCTGCTGGATGGAGTCGGTGAAGCCGAACTGGAAGATGTTGCCGGTGATGGTCTTGTGGGCGGGCTCGTAGCCGGTCTGAATCTGTTGCCAGCCCTGGGGTTGGCCTGATTCGTAGTGCAGCACTTCCAGCATGTTGCAGTTGACGCTCGACCAGCGGACCGAGGTTTTCGTGCCCATGATCGAGATGTACCAGTTGTTGCGCATGCCGGGCGCGATGCGCTGCAGCTTCATGGTCAATGGGAACGGCTCACCGCTGGCCGGGTCGGTCACATCGCACAGCATGGTGCCATTCTCCCACGTGCGACAGGGCGCGAGGCCGCCTTTGCCATCCGGGCGCTGCTTGACGATGTCGCTGAGGATGGCTCGCACGTTGCGCGGCTTCCAACCGGCGCGGAAGGGCACGTGGCAGGCGTGCATGCCCAGATCACCCAGCACGCCGTATTCGCCGCAGAACTCGATCATGCGCTTCCAGTTGATTGGCTTGTTGGGATCAAGATCCGACGAATGCTGGAAGCCGCAATCGACTTCGATGATGCGACCGAACTGATTGCCATCGATCATGGCGCACAAGCTTTGCATGGCGGGGAAGTACGGCGACTCCGACGAGCAGCGCACGAACACCTGCGGATGCTTTTTGGCGACATCGAGAATCGCCTGACAGGCGGGCAGGTCGATGCCGAAGGGTTTCTCGCCCATCAGATGCTTGCCCGCTGCGATCACGGCGGTGTAGATTTCGCGGTGCAGATGATGGGGGACAGCCACGTACACGGCATCGACATCGGGATTAGCCAGCAGTTGCTTGTAGTCGCTGGTGGTCTGTTTGAGATCGGGGCAGGCCTGCTGATACCAGGGGAACAATGCGTCGTTGCTGTCGCAGGCAGCCACGATGACGGGGCGGGCGGGCATGTCAGTCAGGTGAGCCCAGCGGGCGGCGGCGGTGGCAAATTCGCGTCCCATCAGGCCGCAACCGATGATACCGAAGCGCACGGTTTTCATTCGTAAACCCTTTCAGTGCCGAGACGTAGTGCTGGCAAGGCGATATTGCCGCCTGTCCGTTCGATCGTGTTCAATATTGTTTATACTGAACAAATCAGGCAAAATCAAGTCTCATCGTGGTGTGGCCTCGCTTTGTTTGGCGGGCGGTGGGATGGTCCGGCTTGGCTTTGATGCGCTGTCTGGAAAACTGCCGGGTCGGGTAATGGTCAGCCGGCCTTGTAGTGGCTGGAGCGCACGGTGCGCTGCATGTCGTCGGAGAGAGTGCGGTAGGGCTGAATCTTGAGTTTGGCCAACTCGCCGTGATAGGAGCGGACGGCTTCCTGCGGATCGAGTTGTCCGTCGGCCACAGCCCGCAGGTGTTTGATGAAAGTGGGTTGGTGTTCACTGTTGTTGATCATGCGCCCGTACAGCGCCACGCGGGCGCCGTACTTCTTGGCTTCCCACAATTGCTGGTAGGCATCGAAGGTGGTGCCCGATGATCCGCCCAGGATGCCGACGATGAGCGTGCTGTCGTAGCCGGCCAGTTGCTCCATGGCAGCGGGGCCGAGGTAGGGGATCTTCAGAAACAGCGGCCGGGCTGCACCCACCATGCCCGCCAGCGTGCGCACGATCATGTCGTTGAGATAACGCCCCAGGTCCGGCACCGGGTTCTGCATGGTGTTGGGCTCGAAGACTTCGAGGAAGTGACGATAGCCCTTGCTCTCAGCTTCGTAGCGGAAATCGTAGTATTTTTCCAGCGTGGCCAGGTCCAGCTCCAGGTCGTTGTTGAACGTCAGCGAGTAGAGCGCCAGGTCCGCGCCTTTGCCGCGCTCGTAGCGGCTGCAGGAGTTTTTGCCGCACATGGCGTGATCGATGGTGGCCGAGCGGAAGGGGCGCGAGGGCTGCTTGGGATAGATGCCGCCGGCCGCCAGCCAGATGTCGGTGGTGTCGTTGCCGCGCACGGCGGGTGTGACATGGCTGTTTTCAAACAGGCCCTGCTCGATGGTGAGGATGGCGTTGGTCGAGGCGCTCATCAGCATGATGTCAACCAGGCCCTGGCGCACGTTCTCGCGGATGTGTTCGCGATACTGATCGAGGGTGCGGTACTTGCCCGGCTGATTGCGATGCTCGGGATCCTTGCCCGGGGCGGCGATGCCGTGGGCCATGTCGGCATCCTTGGCGTCGGCCAGGATGAAGTCGTTGCAGGAGCGGTCCTTGAGGATGCGCTGCAGTTTCTGATCGAGCGATTTGATCGCCATGCTTGCCGCCTTTTTCTGTTCCAGCCGGGCTGGGAGGTTCCAATTTTAACTTGCCGGTGGGCCGTCGCGTTGAATTTCCCGGGCCGGGCCGGCGGGGGGGCTTGCGTCGAAGCCCGGTATGGTCATAATTGAACAAAATAGAACAAATCGTCCAACAGTCAAGCCCCACCGGCGAAAAAACCATGCTGGCCCAGCAACGTCAGGAACGCATTCTCGAGCATCTGCGGCAGCAGCCCCGCCTGTCGGTCACCGAGCTGCAGCGGACGCTGGGCATGTCCCGGTCCAGTCTGCGGCGGGATCTGCTGGAACTGGAGCAGCGGGGCGAATTGCTGCGCGTGCACGGCGGGGTGGTGTTGCGCGGGTATCTACGTGGTGAGCCGACGTTCGATCGCCGTCGCGATCAGGCTGCGCAAGCCAAGGATGCCATCGCCCGCTGCGCCGCGTCGCTGGTCGGCGATCAGGCGGCGGTGTATGTCGATGCGGGGACCACCTGCCTGCAACTGGCCCGCCACCTGTTGCCGCGCAAGCACGTGCGATTGTTCACCAATTCGCTGGCCCTGCTGGAGATGGCGGAGGATGCGCAAGCCGGCGTCATCTGCATCGGCGGTGAGCTGCGCCCGATCAGTCGTGCGTTCATCGGCGGCATCGCCCTGGACTGGCTTAATGGCTTGAGCTTCGACATCGCGTTCATGGGCGCATCAGGTTTGTCGCCGGCGCAGGGTCTGAGCACCACCGATCTGGCTGAGGCACAGGTCAAGCGTGCGGCGATGAGCCGCGCGGGGTGCGTGGTGCTGCTGGCGGATGCGAGCAAATGGGATCATCCCGCCCCGGTGCGCTTTGCAACGTGGAAAGACATCGACACATGGGTGACGGACAAACGGCCGCCGCGCACGGCAGCTAAAAAGTTGTGCAACGACGGGATGCGCCTGCAAATCGCCGAAATTTGACCACTGCGGTCAAATATTGATGCCAGCGTCCCAACATGGGGCTTGAGTTTCATATTAGAATCATGTCCCAGTGCTGCCGACACGCGGCCCGTTCGGGTTGACGGCGGCTGAACTTTTTCCGAGAGGTACACCAATGAATAAGCGCATCGCCATGACGGTCCTGACCTGTTCGCTCTTCTGTCTTGCAACCGTGGTCGCCGCCGACGGTCCGAACTTTGTTGCCGACACACTGACGGATGGCGACTTCCAGTTGGTGGACGGCGAGGTGCTGGCTGACGTGTTCGTGGACAGCACGGACCATGCGGTGGTCAAGCATGCTGCGCAACTGTTGGCTGAAGATGTGCAGCGCGTGACGGGACGACAGCCGCGCGTGATCCACGACGCAGCCGCGCTTGGCGCTTCGGCGGTGCTGATCGGCACGTTGGGTGACAGTCCCCTGATTGATTCTTTAATCGCCCGATGCAATATCGATACAGCTTCGATTCGGGGACAATGGGAAACGTTCCTGATCCAGGTGGTGGATCATCCGCTGCCGCAGCAACCGGAACTGGCGCGGGCCCTGATCATCGTCGGCAGTGATCGACGGGGCACGGCATTCGGGGTCTTTGAGTTGTCACAACAGATCGGCGTCTCGCCCTGGTACTGGTGGGCGGACGTCGCGCCCGATCATCGCGACACACTCATCGTCAAGCGCGGCCGGTATCAACAAGGACCGCCGTCGGTCAAGTACCGAGCCATCTTTCTCAACGACGAGGACTGGGGACTCAAGCCGTGGGCGGCCGAGACGTTCGATCCTCAGTTCGGCAACATCGGGCCCAAGACCTACGCCAGAATTTTCGAACTGCTGCTGCGGCTCAAAGCCAACCACATCTGGCCGGCCATGCACAACTGCACGGTCGAGTTCGGCTCCATCGACGAGAACCTGACCACGGCTGACGAATGGGGCATCGTCATGGGTGCTGCTCACTGCGAGCCGATGAACCGCAACAACGTCTGGTGGAAACAGGACGGCGAAGGCGAATGGCGCTACGACATCAACCGCGACAACATCATGAAGTACTGGCAGCAGTGGGCCCAGCGCCGCGGCGCCTACGAAGCGGTCTGGACCGTCGGCATGCGCGGCATTCACGACAAGCCCATGAACGGCCCGGACGATCTGGAGGGACAGGTCAAGCTGCTGGGACAGGCGATCGAGGACCAGCGCCAGTTGCTGCGCGAGTACGTCAATCCGAACGTCGAGCAGGTGCCGCAGGTCTTCATGCCCTACAAGGAAGCCCTGGCCCACTACCAGCACGGGCTGAAGCTGGCCGACGACGTGACCATCCTGTGGTGCGACGACAACTTCGGCTACATCCGCCAGCTTTCCACGCCGCAGGAGCAACGGCGCAGCGGCGGCGCGGGTGTGTACTACCACTTCAGCTATCTGGGCGGACCGTTGCCGTATCTATGGATCGACAGCACGCCTCCCGCACTGACGTGGATGGAGATGACCAGGGCCTATGCCTACGGGGCCGACCGCATCTGGGTGGTGAACGTGGGCGATCTGAAGCCGATGGAGGTCAACATTGACTTCTGGATGAACCTGGCCTGGGACATCAACCGTTACGGGCCGGACGCTCAGCCCGTGTTTCTCAAGCAGTGGGCGACCCGCGAGTTCGGCCCGGCCTTCGCTGATGAAGTCGCGTCGATCAAGGAAGGCTACTACCAACTCTGCTATCAGCGCCGGCCGGAGATGATGGGCGACAATCTGTTCAGCGTCGAGCATTACGACGAGGCGCAACGAAGGCTGGCCCAGTCTCAGCAACTTCTGCAACGGGCCGAGGCGTTGAATCAGCAGTTGCCGCCGCACAAGCGGGATGGGTTCTATGAGTTGGTGCTCTATCCGTTGCGCGTCGCGGCCGGGATCAACGAGGTGTTCATCAAGGCGGACCTCAGTCGGCGATGCGCCGAACAGGATCGCGCTGCGGCGGACCGTCTGGCTCAGGAATCGAAGCGGGCTTTACAGCGCATCGAGCAGGCGACCGACTACTACAACAACCAGTTGGCCGGCGGCAAGTGGCAGCGCATGATTCAGCTCAAAGGCGTCACCGGCAAATGGGATCGTATGCGCTGGCCGAGCGAGGCGACCGAAGCGCCCGAGGCGCCGAGCACTGAGCCGCAGGCGGAGATGCCTTTGCCGGTTCAAGAGCCGACGCCGTCACCGGCCTTGCCGTCGGTCATGTCGTTCGTGGAAAGCGGCGGGTGCGTTTCGATGGAAGCTGAGCACTTCACGCGCAGCCGCAACGGTGCGGAAGGCGAAAGCTGGCAGGTGATCGCGGACCTCGGTCGGACCGGCGATGCGGTGACCGTGCTGCCGCCGACGGTTCCCAGCTATGAAGATGAAGCCGCGATGTTGTCAGGCGCGGCATCCCTGGAGTACGACATGACGCTGAACACCGCGGGCCAGGTGCGGGTGAGCGTGTATGCCGTGCCCACGCATCGCATTCACGAAGGCCGCAGCCTGCGCTATGCGATCGCCTTCGACGATCAGCAGCCGCAGATCATGGATTACGAGCCGGGCAGCAGCGAACTGGGTGAGCAGTGGCGCAGCGCTGTCTTGCGCAACACGTCCGTCAAGGTCACCACGCACCAGCTTGATGCACCCGGGCCGCACACGTTGAAACTGTGGATGGTCGATCCGGGCGTGGCGCTGGACAAGCTGGTGGTGGATGCCGGGGGCGAGCAGCCGAGCGAGTTAGGCCCCCCGGAGACAATCGCCACGACGGCGCGTCCATGAGCAGCTTCAAGGCGTCAGCCATGTTGTGATTCATCGTCAGTAAACCAGGCTGCGGAAGTTTTGCACGCGGTGGAAGGTGATGATGTTGCCGTTGTGGGCGTCTTTGGCCCTCTCGTCACCACTGCGCGACAGGATGACCAGGTCGTCGCCGTCAATGTCCATGCCGGCATAGTGGCGAGACTGTTTGGGGCTGGGGCCCTCGGCGACAAGGCCGGCAAAGCACCAGTCGAGGAGGTTGCGCGAGAAGTAGAGCACCATGCGGTGCCGCTCGTTGTTGGGCAGGCTGAAGCGCTCGGGCGGCAGGCGATCGCCGCGGCGCAGGGAGTCGGTGCTCTGTGAGCCGAGCAGCCAGAAGAGTTTGGTCTGCTTATCGAACAGTACGAAGAACTTCATGTGTCCCCCCGGAAAGGGGATAAAGAGCATGTCCTTGCCCGACGGAGCTTTCTCCAGCATGGTGGTCATGGAGCCGTCAGCATTTTCGACGACTTTGCTGAGGCAGGCGATGTTGGTGCCGCCGGTGTTGCAGCGACTGAGCAGGTGAAACGTGTGGCCGGTGGGATCGTACCAGTCATCGTCGGGATCGGTGATCTGCACGACGTTGGTCTCCAGCCAGCCCATGGGGAACATCTTGCGCGTGCTGTGAGGGATGGGCTCACCCTTTTGCAGATCAGCCTTGAAGAAGGGAATGCCGACGTAGTTGAGCTTCTCGGGGTCCACCACGTCCTGGAAGACCAGCTCGCTGGCGAAGGTCCAGTTTTCACGTTTGGTCAGGTCGTCGGTCAGCTTGCCGCGCATGAGCACGGGTGCGATGTCGCCCACGCGCCAGCCCTGGATGCCGCGATCGGTGCGGCGTTCCATAACCAGGTAAACGTGGGTGTCGGTGTGCCAGACGCTGGTAGCCGACTGATGCCACATCACATGCTCCGCCTGTTCGCTGGTCAAGGGCGTCTGCGCAGTCCAGGTTTCGCCGCGATCATCGCTGCGCAGAATGTAGATATCCTTCCTGGCGCCGATGATGTAAAGCGATGGGCCGGCCGCGAAAGCACGGGCATAGGAGATGGCATAGCGGGCGCGAACGGTCCAGGTCTTGCCGCCGTCATCGCTGGTCGCCACCGCCGCGTACTGTGGCTCGCCTTGTGCATCGACCCAGCCTTGGCTCTTGCAGTAATCGGCAACACCTTTGCCGCCGAAGCTGTACGTGCCGATTAGGCGGCCGTCGGGCAGGGCCAGCATGCCCGGATCGTAGAGATAGACATTCTCCGGATCCGGCGACTCAAAGACGGTCACATAATTCTGGGCCAGAGGCCGAATGCGGAAGGACGGTTGATCGTCTCCGGGACCGGATGTCTGTGCGACGACATCGAGGGAAAGCCCCATCACCACGATCAATGACAGAATCAGACAATGCGATCGCAACATGACATCCCCTGTTGAGAGTGATACACCGTGCCCATCACGGTTGGATCGACCATGAGGCTGACCCGGGACGTGAGGTTGTTCGGCCAACCGCCATCAAGCCCCATCAGCGCAGGACCGGCGTCAGGTAGTGGCCCGCGCCCTGGCCGCTGTTGTGGAATTCGATCAGCCGCTCGTCCGAACCCTGGTAGTTGGCGGCCGAGCCGTCCTTGAGCACGAAGTTGGCGTTGGTGCGCTCCAGGGCATTGTAAGGAACGATACCGGTCTGGAAGAATGAATCGCAGTAGTTGTCGCCCGGGCTGCCCTGGTGAATGTTCTCGGCCATGCTGGGGACGGCGCCGGGGTGGTTGAAGCGATAGCCGCGGTTGCCGTCCTCGCGGAAGAACATGTCGCCGGAGAGAATCCCGGTCTGGTAGCCGGCATAGGTCCACTGGTCTTGTGAGCGAATCCAGAGCTTGGACCAGTCATACTGGCTGGTGACGGCGTCGTAGTCAGCCCAGTAGCCCTGGGCGAAGATGTAGCTGCCATAGACGCGCAGGGCGCCGGGACTGAATTTGCTTAGGCTGCGATCGACGTATGCCACAAAGGGGCAACTGAGGAAGTTGGTGTTGCCCATGTATTTCGTGTAGAGCGGGCGCACGTCCAACTGTCCCGAAGGGTCATATTGACTGAGCTTGTTGGGGAAGTATTCGTTCTGCGTGGGCCTGACGTAGGTTCGCTCCAATTCCTGCAGGTGCACCATCAGCCGGTCTTCATCGGCTTCGTAGGCGGCCTGGGCCTGACCGATGCCGCGCAGGTTGGCCAGGCAGATGGTGGTTTTGGCCACATCCCGGCTCTTTTTCATGGCCGGCAGGAGAATCGAGATCAGCAATGCGATGATGCTGATGACCACCAACAGTTCGATCAGTGTGAAACCTTTACGTTGTGACATCGAGTGCCTCACTATTCATTTTGTGCATGGATCGACAGCGAGCAAAACGCGAAGGCCGCGTTCGGGCAGCCCTCGCGGGAAGAGCTTACGCTCTTAACGTTTTCCGCTTCGCAGCAGCAGCAGAGCGCCCACTCCCAGCAGCCCGACCGTCGTCGGCTCCGGGATGACGACCCCGGCCAGCGCCTGGTCGAAAGAGAGATCCGAGCTGACGCCGTATTTCCAGTTGTCGCCGAGGTTCTGCAGGTCCGCCAGGTTGACCGTGCCGTCGCCGGTGAAGTCCGCGGTGTGCCAGCCGGCGGTG